>CAKUHW010000065.1 GCA_934659415.1 uncultured Oscillospiraceae bacterium | reverse complement strand
CCTTAAACCACACCCAGTCCAGCAGTGCGGAGAACAGGATGCTTCCGCCGGTGATGAGGGGATACAGCAGCGTGGCGGGCAGGTTGGACGCGCCCATGAGCTGAAGCTGATAGGACAGGCCGCCGAACAGCGAGCAGCCCGCGACGAGCAGCAGCAGCCCCCTGCGCGGCAGGCTCTGCTTCAGCGCCGGGCCGCGGGCCACGAACAGCAGCGCCGCGGCGCTCAGCACGGCCTTGCTCAGGTTGACGAGCATGACCAGTCCCTCGGTGGAGACCACGGGGCGGACGGTTTCGATCTGATGCAGCTTGGACAGCACGCTCACGCCGTCAGCCAGAGCCGCCGCGATCAGGCAGCGGTGCGCCTGAGACTTGGAGGGCGGCGGGGTGATCTGGCCCTTCAGCTTGGTTGGGGTAATGATCATATTCATCGTATCTGTTCCTCTCTGTTTCATTGATCGCCGAGGTATGTCTTCAGATGCCGCAGGACCGCTTCCTTCTCCAGCCTGACCGGGACCGCCTTTCCGAGCTTCTCCAGAAAAATCATGGTGAGGTCCCCCCCGGCTCCCTTCTTGTCCCGGCAGACCGCCTGCTCGGCCGCCTCCCAGCTGCAGGGAAGGTGCGTGGGCAGGTCGAAGGCGGTGAGCAGGCCGGAGAGCAGGCGAAGCTCGCTCTCATCCCCGGGCCCTGCCTTCAGGGCAGCGCCCATGCGGGCAGCGCACACCATGCCCGCAGCCACTGCCTGACCGTGGGTCCATTTCTCATAGTTTCCGGACAGCTCGAAGGCGTGGCCCACCGTATGACCAAAGTTCAGCAGCATCCGCTGCCCGGTATCCCGCTCATCCGCCGCCACAATGCCACGCTTGATATCACAGCAGGTGTACAGCACATGGCCGATCTCTGCCATGACCGCCCGCCTGGAGGCATGGGCGCAGAGAAAATCAAAAAATGCGCGGTCCGCGATGCACCCGTATTTGATGACCTCCGCCATGCCGTCGGAAAAAGCCCGGTCCGGCAGGGTATCCAGCGTTTCCGGGTCCATCAGCACCAGCCGAGGCTGCCAGAAGGCACCTGCCAGATTTTTCCCGTGGACCAGATCCACGGCCACCTTCCCCCCCACAGAGGCGTCCACCTGGGCCAGCAGCGTAGTGGGAAGCTGGACAAACGCCACGCCCCGCAGGATGGTGGCAGCGGCAAAGCCCGCCAGGTCTCCCACCACGCCGCCGCCCAGCGCAGCCACGGCATCGGTGCGGGTCAGGCCAAACCCCATCATATTCTCCCACAGATGGGCCAGCTGGGCCGGAGACTTGCTCCGCTCCCCCGCGGGGACCGCGCAGAAGGCTGTGCGGAACCCTGCCCCGGCAAGGCTTTTCTCCAGCCGGTCCCGGTACAGGGGCGCCACGTTGGTATCCGTCACCACAAAGATCCGCTCCGCCCCGGGCAGCACGGCCCGGATCTGCCCGCCCGCCTGATCCAGCAGCCCGGCTTCGATCAGGATATCATACTCCCGGCCCGGCAGCGCTACGTTCAGCTTCGTCATCCCGCGCCCCTCACAGCCGCTTCCCCATCAGCTCCGCCAGCGGCGCCAGGCGGGTCATCAGGCGGCTGAATTTCTCCGGCGTGAGAGACTGCTGGCCGTCACATTTGGCATGGGGCGGGTCGTTGTGGACCTCGATCATCAGCCCGTCCGCCCCGACGGCGCAGGCCGCCATGGCCAGAGGCTCCACCATGCGGTACATCCCCGCCGCGTGAGAGGGATCCACGATAATGGGCAGGTGGCTCATCTCCCGCACCGCGGGAATGGCGGAGAGGTCCAGCGTATTGCGGGTGTAAGTCTCGAACGTACGCACGCCCCGCTCGCACAGGATCACGTTCTCGTTGCCCGCCGCCATGATATACTCCGCCGACATGATCCACTCCTCATAGGTGTTGGCCAGTCCGCGCTTGAGCAGGATCGGCCTGGTCATTTTCCCCGCCTCTTTGAGCAGGTCGAAATTCTGCATATTGCGGGCGCCGATCTGTACCAGGTCCACCTTCTCTTCGAAGAGCTGGCAGTACTTCGGGCTCATCAGCTCGGTGACCACGGGCAGTCCGGTGGCCCGCTTCGCCTCCAGCAGCAGCTCCAGGCCGTCCGTGCCCATCCCCTGGAAGGAATAGGGTGAGGTGCGGGGCTTGAATGCGCCGCCCCGCAGCAGCCTGGCTCCGGCCGCCTCCACATCCCGGGCCACGGAGGTAAGCTGCTCCCGGCTCTCCACCGAGCAGGGCCCGGCGATCACAGTAAATGTGCCTCCGCCCACCTTGACGCCCCCCACGTCCACCACCGTATCCTCCGGATGGAACTTCCGGTTGGCCTTTTTATACGGCTCCTGGACCCGCATGACCCGTTCCACATCGGTGTTCAGCGTCAGCTTGCCCATGTCGATATGGGTAGTATCCCCCACAAGGCCCAGAATCGAGCAGCCGACGCCGTTGGTGATTCCCACCCTGACGCCGTACTCGCGCTCCATCTGTGCGGCCAGCGCCTGAATCTTGTCCAGGTCTGTACCCGGCTTCATTACAATGACCATAGATCCTCATTCCTTCCGGTCCAAAGCAAAAATAAAGGCCCATTGACACAGCGGCGTGTCAATGAGCACATACGATCGTCCTGACTGGCAACCCGGTCCCCCGGAGATTCCCCTTCACGCCCACCGCAGCTCCACGCCGAAAATGCCGGCCCCGATAAATCGGGTCCAGCCAAAAAACCGGGTAAAGCTGCCGCGTACAGGTATCATCTTTGCTGCCTCGTCATTCCAGGATGAGGACAGTATATCCCCACCGGTGCAAAATTGCAAGCATTTTTTCCTCCCATGGGGGAGAACCGGGTCTGTTTCCCTTGCAAGCGGCCGAAAAATCCCGTATAATAAGAACAGTAATATGCCGCCGGAGAGGAAGTGCAGCTGTGGAGCCCAGCAAGACCAAGCGGCAGCTTCAGGCAGAGCAGACCAAGGACCGCCTGTTTGACGCCGCCGTATCCCTGTTGCGGGAAAAGGATTTTGAAGACATCACCGTGCGGGAGATCGTATCCCGGGCCCAGGTCTCAGTGGGGACGTTTTACAAATACTACAGCACAAAGATGGAGGTCTTCTACGAGACCTACCGCATTGCGGACCAGTACTTTGTGGACACCGTCGCCCCCACCATGACCCAGCCCACCGCCCATGCCCGCATTATGGCCTTTTTCAGCGCATATGCCCGCTATAACGATGAGTTCACCGACCGGAAGATGACCAAGCTGCTCTACAACCCGGACAACCCCTTCTTCAACCGCTCCAACGACCATGGCATGCTGGACACCCTGATTCATGCCATCCGCTTCGGCCTGTCCAGGGGCGAGCTGACCGGCAGCGACACCGCCGAGGAGATCGCCGAGTACCTGATGATCGCCATCCGCGGCCTGATCTACCACTGGTGCACCATGCAGTACAGCTACGATCTGCGGGAGGCGGTGGACAAGTTTGCCCTGCGGCTGCTGCGCGCCTACGAATAGCCGCAGGCCGTCCCTTTTTGCGCAAATCACAAAAGCGCCCCCAGAGTTCGCCGCGAGCCGCGGAAAACTCTGGGAGGCGCTTTTCATATCAGCGCCGGTTCAGGTAGGTGCTGGACAGCAGCTCTGCCCGGTTTTTCACTCCGAGTTTGGCGTAAATATGAGAGAGATGGTACTTGATCGTGTTGTCGGATACATTCAGGCGGCGGGCCGCCTCCCTGCTGCTGAGCCCCGCGCTGACCACCTCCAGTACGGCGATCTCCCGGTCGCTCAGCAGCCCCTGCAGGTGCTCGGCCGACCAGTTTTCGTCCTTGCGGGTATTGCTGATGCAGATGGCATAGTCCTCATCCCCCAGCCGGACCCGCTGCGCGGCGTAGCTCACCCAGATATTTCTCCCCTCGGCGTCCGGATAGTAGTAGGAGCTGGAGCTCCTGTCCCTGGCTCCATAGCGGAGATTGTTCATGTTCTGGGTCTGGCTGCGCTCCAGCAGTTCGCCGAAGGCCCGGTCCGTCTTGCCCTTACTGATCAGCTCGGCCGATGAGCGGTTGCTGTAGAGCAGCGCCGGGCTGAAGCCGATATCGCTGATGCCCACACCGTCGCTCACCAGATCCAGCGCCGCCTTCATCAGGTCCAGCATAGTCTCTGCCTGAATGCGCCGTTCCACGCTGGACAGACAGGACTGCAGATGCCGCACCGCGGCATACAGGTGCAGCCTGCGCTCTTCATCCAGGTCTCCCTGCTCCTTGAGCGCAAAATAGACCTCACCGATCAGTCTGCCCCGCAGGGTGTGCAGGGGATAGTACCACACCGTCAGGCCGTCCGGAAAGCCCGGCACGCTGCAGGGCAGCTCCCGCACACCCTCCGGCGTGATGGTATAAAACCGCTGGGGCAGCTCCGTCACCGATGTGGAGGCCAGCTCGCCCATCACATCCCCGGTGTTCAGCTTCAGATTGGACCCCTGGAGCGGAAACACGATGGCGATGCTGTTGATCTCCGCCCGGCTGCGGGTCAGGATGAATTCCGCCAGGCGCTTTCGCACCTCGGGGACGCTGGGCTCGGCCTCCGCCAGCGAGAAGTCCTCCAGCATCTCGTCAAAAATAGCCAGGGAGATCTGCTGGCGCTTCAGCTGCTCCCGGTCCAGCTCCGGGTCGCCCGCCACCGCCCGCACAATGTGAGGCGGCAGCTTCAGATATTCCGGCAGACTCCGGTAGCTCAGGTACACAAAGCCCTCCCGGTCCATCCAGCCAACGGCGTCCAGGCTGTGCAGCGTCCCCTCGCTCTCCAGCGGCCAGCGGACATACAGATCGCCCCAGCACTCCGCCTCCAGCGGTCTTCCGGACCGGTCCAGCACACAGATCTCGGCTCCGGGAACGGCCCGACCCACAGAGTTGACCCGCATCTGCAGCACATCGCCGCCGCTCTCCAGCTCGCGGACAGGCAGCGTCAGGCGCGTGGCGGGGCGCCGTTCCCGAAAGTGCTTTACGATGACGCACTCCGGCGAAAAGAGGGTCCTGATATTTGCAATGGCATCCGCATCCAGATAGGCCAGGCCCAGGCGCAGAACGCGGATCCCCTTCAGATCTCCGCGGAAAAAGAGAGCGTCCCGGGCCACCACGGAGAGGAGTGACGGCGTCATCAGGGTCTCTGTCACCCGGTACCGGGCCGCCGTGCGCAGAATGCTCTTGGGGGAGACATGGCGGATGAGCACCAGACACAGCCCCTGGGCAAGGCCATACAGGACCTCCAGCGCATAGCGTACCGCCATGTATGGAATGCACAGCATCAGCGCGCCCAGGGAAGCCCCCCTGGGCTGCAGGCTGCGCACGGCAAACTCCGTCATCCCGCCGTAGGTGAGCACATCGGTGACCGCCCCGCCGTACAGGGAGCTGACCACAGGCGTGTCAGCCGGGACCGGCGGGAATGGGCCCGCCGTGTGCTTCAGGGTCATGCGGGAGTAGGAGAGATAAGGGTCGCACCGGCCGAACACGACCACCTGCTCCCGGGGTATCACCTTCAAGAGCTCCTCCCCCAGGTCCTGTGCCACCTCGGGCAGGAGGAAGGCAAAATCAGGCTCTATCCGGCGCACGGCCTCCAGAATCTCCTCCCGTCCGGCGCGAATGCTCATCAGCGTCAGCTGAACGCCCAGCTGCGCGCAGGCCAGCAGCAGCTCCACATACTCCTGGCAGCCGTAGCACACCGTCAGGATCCGGCTTCCCGCCCGGCAGCCGCCGGAATAGAGCGTCTGGCTGACTGAATTTACCCTTCTGAGCAGCACCGGATACGAGATCTGCGCCCCATCGCCCACCAGCGCCGTCCGATCCCCGTGGTTTCGTGCCAATTCCTCCAAAAAAGCAGAAAACTCCAATTTTGCCGCCTCCCTCGATCTTTGTTATAAAATAGCCAATTATTCTCTCTCCGTCAAGTGCATTCTGCTGTCTCCGGCCAAAAAACTACCGATTCCGGTAGTTGTGCACATTAACAGCTTCATGCTACCATCTCCTCGTTGAATTGTGTGTCTTGCGCACAATTTTCCTGAAAGGAGGTCCTGTTTTTGACCTATACCGTATTGAGTCCCTGGGCTGCCTCGGAAGCACAGCAGCCCCGTCCCCTCTCTCCCCGGCTGGACACGCTCTCCGGAAAGACCATCGGCCTGTACGCCCATTT
>CAKUHW010000064.1 GCA_934659415.1 uncultured Oscillospiraceae bacterium | reverse complement strand
GGGTGGGGGCGTCGGGGAAGCGGGCGAAGCCGTTCTCCTCCAGGGTGCAGCCCTTGATCTCCGCGAAGCCCCGCCGCTCTCCGGCCTCCCAGTAGAAGTCGAACCGTGAGGAGCCCCAGGTCACCTCCGGACGCAGCAGGGTCAGGCCGGGCACAAAGCCCCCGGCCTGCGCCCACTCGGCAAAGACCCGGTTGGGCGCCTGGGCGTCCATATTGATGAGCAGGCCGTCCTTGTCCACGGCGATGAGGTCGTACCTGGTCTTCCGCCCGGGATTGGTCCCCTCCGCCAGAAAGACCCGCCGGCCGGGGAGCAGAAGCTCCCTGCACCGCCCGGTGTTCTTTACGTGGACGCGCTCACTCCGCCCGTCCAGCTCCACCCGGGCGATGAAGCGGTTGGGCCGCTCCAGAAAGACGGCGGGGCATACCGATGCATATTTCATTGGACTTCACCTGGTTTCTGTGGTATCGTGTGGGTATCGGACCGACAGGGAGGGCTGCACACATGGGACACATCCCCACGGGGGAGACCGCCGTGCTGGAGCTGGTGCGTTTTGAGGACGCGCTGGCCGCCGCGGAGCGTCCAAACCCGGACTATGACATTACAAAATGGATCTATGCGCCGAATTATTACTCGGAGTATCGGTATCTGCTGGGCACGCGGGGGGAGAAGCCCTTGATCTGCGTGGGGATCAACCCCTCCACAGCAGCCCCGGACGATCTGGACAACACCCTGAAATCCGTGGAGCGGGTGGCAAAGTTCAACGGGTACGACAGCTTTCTCATGTTCAACGTCTACGCCCAGCGGGCCACCGACCCGGACGATATGGAGCGCACGTGCAACGCCGCCCTCCACCGGGAGAACATGAAGGCCTTTGACTACGCCCTCTCCCTGTCAGCGGCCCCGGCGGTGTGGGCCGCCTGGGGAACGGTGATCGAGAAGCGGGACTATCTGCCCGCCTGCGTGCGGGACATGATCGCCCTGGGACAGCGGCGGGGCGCCCGGTGGTTTTCCGCAGGGAAGCGCTCGAAGAAGGGGCACCCTCATCATCCCCTCTACCTGCGCCGGGACAGCCTCCTGGAGCCCTTCGACGTGGCCGGGTACCTGGACTGCCTGGCGTGAGGGGCGCGTCTACCGGGGCGCGCGCCGCAGGGACTTGCAGAAATCCAGGGTGCGGAAGCCGCGCTCCAGGCAGGTCATGAGATAGGCCTCGCTGGCATCCCCCAGGAGGGAGAGGGACTGCCCGTCCAGCCGGACGGAAAACAGCCGCTTGGGGTCCCCCCAGAGAAAGTGGCGCAGAGCGGCCAGGGCGGCGGGGGTCAGGGGCATGGACACGCCGTCTCCCAGGGCGGCCCGGCATCCGGCGCAGTGCAGCGCCCCGGCGGCGAGATGGAGGCGGGGCTCCTCCGGATCGGCCCGGCCGCACACGGCGCACCCCTCCGCCGCCGGGGCGTAGCCCGCCAGGGCCATAGCGCGCCACTCGAAGGCGGTCTTCACCAGCTCCTGCGGGCATGGCAGGCGCTCCAGGGCGTGGAGACTGTTGAGCATCAGGGGCAGCAGTCCGCCCTCCTCCTGCCCCTCGCCGCACAGGGCCTCGGTCACCTCGGCCAGGTAGCTGGCCAGGGCCAGCGCGTCCAGGTCAGAGCGCACGCCGTCGAAGGCGCGCAGCGTGGAGGCCTCCCGGAGGGCCCAGCGGCCCTGATACTGATACAGCGTCATCTCCGACCACACCAGCAGCTGACTGGCGGCGGAGATGGGGCTGTTCTTTTTGCGGCAGCCCCGGGCGGACACGGTAAGTCTGCCCTCCCCCGGCGTGAGCACGGTGAGGATCTTATCCGATTCCTTGTAGCTGACCTCCCGCAGGACCAGCGCGTTGGTGGTCAGGTCCATGGCCGCCGCCTCCCTTCCTTTTCCCCAGTATAGCACGGGATAGAGCCTTCTGGCAAAGGAAATGCGCACTTTTTTCCGCAGGGCGCGGATTTTCGCTCCGCCGTTGAAAAATGCCGCCGCCTATGCTATATTGAGAAAAATAAATTTGTGCGAGGATATCTGTATGACCCCTCTGGAGCAGCTGCCCATTCCCCTGCTGGAGTGGTACCGGGACAATGCCCGGCGCCTTCCCTGGCGGGACGACCCCACGCCCTACCACGTCTGGCTGTCGGAGATCATGCTCCAGCAGACCCGGGTGGCGGCGGTGCTGGACTACTACCGCCGGTTCCTGGCCGCCGCCCCCGATGTGGCGGCGCTGGCCGCCCTGGAGGAGGAGAAGCTGCTGAAGCTGTGGCAGGGCCTGGGGTACTACAACCGGGCCCGCAACCTTCAGGCGGCGGCCCGGCAGATCATGGAGGAGCACGACGGGGTATTCCCGTCGGACTATGAGAGCGTGCGCGCCCTGAAGGGCGTGGGAGACTACACCGCCGGGGCCATCTGCTCCATCGCCTTCGGCCAGCCGGTGCCCGCGGTGGACGGGAACGTGCTGCGGGTGGTGAGCCGCCTCACCGGCGACGACGGGGACATTGCATCTCCCGCCATGAAAAAGCGGGTGACCCGGGCTCTGACCGCCGTGATCCCCCTGCACAGCGCCGGGGCCTTCACCCAGGCCATGATGGAGCTGGGGGCCGTGGTGTGCCTGCCCAATGGCGCGCCCCTGTGCGCGCGCTGCCCCGCCCGGGAGTTCTGCCGCGCCCTGGCGGAGGACCGCGTCGGCCTGCTGCCTGTGAAGGCGGCGAAGAAGGCCCGGCGGGTGGAGGAGCGGACGGTCTGGCTTATTCTCCGCGGGGACAGGGCGGCCCTGCGGCAGCGGCCGCCCAGGGGCCTGCTGGCCAGTCTGTGGGAATACCCCAACGGCACGGCGGGGGAGGTGCTCCCGCCGGAGATCGTCCCGGCGGCGGAAGCGTTCGGCTGCACGGCCAGGCACATCTTCACCCATGTGGAATGGCATCTGACGGTCCGGGTGGTCACGGCGGCGGACGGCAGCCTGCCGGAGGGCTGGGTGTGGGCGGACAGAGGGGAGCTTCTGGACCGCTACGCCATCCCCAGCGCCTTTGAGGCCGTCACCCGGCTGGCGCTGGAACGAATGGATACGGCCCCGGAGCGGTAGGGCTCCCGGGAAAAACAGGAGGAGAGGAAAATGGCGAAGCTCTATTTCCGGTACGGCGTGATGGGCTCCAGCAAGTCCGCCAACGCGCTGATGGTGCGCTACAACTACGAGGAGCGGGGCCAGAAGGCCCTGATGGTCAAGCCGGTCATGGACCAGCGGGAGGGGAAGCCCGTGGTGGGCTCCCGCATCGGCCTGACCTATCCCTGTGTGTGGTTTGAGGACCTTCAGGCCATGGACGAGGCGGACATCCGGGACTATCAGTGCATCATTGTGGACGAGGCGCAGTTTCTCACAAAGGCACAGGTGGACTACCTGACGGACCTGGTGGACGAGCTGAACGTGCCGGTGATCTGCTACGGGCTGCGGGCGGACTTCCGGGGAGAGCTCTTCCCCGGGTCCCGGGCGCTGCTGGCCTGCGCCGACATCATCGAGGAGATCAAGACCATCTGCTGGTGCGGCCGCAAGGCCACCTGCAACGCCCGTTTTGACGAGCACGGCACCGTGCTCAAGGAAGGGGCCCAGGTGGTGCTGGGCGCCAACGACTGCTACATCGGCCTGTGCCGCCGCCACTGGAAGGCCGGCGACCTGGGTCCGGACGGTCCCGCGCGATGATCTGCACCCTCTGCCCGCGAAACTGCGGGGCCCTGCGGGACGAGAGCCATGGCGAGGGCTTCTGCGCCATGCCCGCCGTCCCCCGGCTGGCGGGGGGCTATCCCCACATGTGGGAGGAGCCCTGCCTGTCCGGCACCCGGGGGGCGGGCACGGTATTCTTCTCCGGGTGCACCCTGCGGTGCGTGTTCTGCCAGAATGCGGCCATCAGCCGGGAGGGTCTGGGGCGCGATACCGATGCCGACGGGCTGTACCGCCTCTTTCAGCGCCTGGCCGATCAGGGGGTGCACTGCATCGAGCTGGTGACCCCCACCCAGTTCACCCATGTGCTGGCCCATGTGCTGGACCGGCCGGTGCCGGGGGGACTGCCGGTGGTGTGGAACAGCGGCGGCTATGAGAAGGCGGAGGCCCTGCGGCTGCTGGAGGGAAAGGTGGACATCTACCTGCCCGACCTGAAGTATGTGACGCCGGCGCTCGCCCGGCGCTGCTCCGGCGCGGAGGACTATCCCCGGGCGGCCAGGGAGGCCATTCTGGAGATGTACCGCCAGCGGGGACCCATGCGCTTCGGGGAGGACGGCCTTCTGAAAAGCGGCGTGCTCATCCGCCACCTGCTGCTGCCCGGCCACACGGCGGAGGCCAAGCTGGTGATGGACTGGGTGGCAGAGCAGTTTCCCGCCGGGGCGGTGGGCTTCTCCCTCATGGCCCAGTACACCCCCATGGGAGCGCTGGAGGACTGCCCGGAGCTGCGCCGGCCGCTGCGCCCCTCCGAGGTGCGCGCCGCCCGGGATTATATGGCCGCCCTGGGACTTGCGGGCTATGTGCAGGACCTGGGCTCCGTGGGCGAGGGTTTTGTTCCGGACTTTGCCCACATGGAGCTGTGAGATCTGCCCCCCGCCTGTTTTGCCCCGCACGCCGCTGCGGGCAGAGCGGCAGGCCAAAGGTTTTTCCCCCTTTGCGTAAAGGGGGAAACGTCGCCGCGGCCCTTGCGGCGGCAGGGGGATCGTCACCGGGCCGCCGTTTACTGCCGTGGGCCTTGCTCCGGCCGTAGGGGCCGATGTCCTCATCGGCCCGCGTTCTTCTCCTCCTCGGCAACAATCCCTCAGTCAGCTTCGCTGACAGCCATGGGGTCCCCAAACGAACCCAGCAGAGCGGACTTTGCGCCGACGATGCACAGGGGAGCTTGAGGGAGCAGCCCTTTGACCTGCCAATTTTGAGTGCTGCGCACCCGTAGGGCAAGGGCTCTGCCAAGCCCATGCCCCCCTTGTGTAAAGGGGGACAGTCGGCGTCCTTTGCCGACAGGGGGGATTGTCACCGGACCAAAGGCGGGCGGCCATGGTGACAACCCCTCAGTCAGCGCTGCGCGCTGCCAGCTTCCCTTGCACAAGAGAGCTTAAGAACTCAGGGGCATTGCAGCTCCCTCTCGCGGGGGAGCTGAGACTGCTAAAAAGCCTCGCAGAGTTCGCCGCCGCAGCGGCGAATACTCTAAAATCCGTTTTCTGCCGCGACATGTGCGTGGCAGAAAACACTTCTCAGGCCGCAAGTGTGCGAAATGTCGACGCCCTTAGGGAGACATTGCGTGCGCGTGGCGGACTGCAACTTACCCGTCAAAAAACGCCCTTAAGTTTTTTGACGGGCTGTGCTCCCTCTCGCGGGGGAGCTTTTTTCTGCCTTTTTCTCGGCTCGCGCGCGGGCGCGACGCAAGTTCTGTGCCATGTCTCTCACTGGTCGCCATAGATTTTGGTTATCAAATAATACTGTTACGGTATTTTACACCGCGGCCGTTCTTTGTTATCATGCACACATGAAATGAAAGGACCGGGCCCGGTTTTGTTCATTCGCACGAACACCCAACATGAACATCAGGAGGCAAGACAAATGGCAACATTGGAAGAACTCTCCCGCCAGGTGGAGGAGCTGCAGCAGCGGCTGGCCCAGCAGGAAGCCGATCACCGGGAGCTGCAGCGGCTGCGCGATGTGGAGGAGATCCAAAAGACCCTCTGCTCCTATGAGTACCTGCACTACCCCATCCTCTTCCCCAAGAAGATCGAGCTGTTCGCCCTGGAGATGCCCGATGTGAGCATGGACGTGGGCGACTCCGGCGTATTTGTGGGCCGGGAGGGGATCGAGACCGTGTTCCTGAAGATCCTGGGCTCCGCCCGCTTTGCCAAGGGCGCCTTCTTCATGCACTGCATCACCACCCCCTACATCGAGGTGGCCGAGGACGGCAAGACCGCCCGGGGCGTGTTCATGTCCCCCGGCCTGGAGACCTACTACGAGGACCACTCCCACGTGCCCCCCGAGTGCTACAAGCCCGGCCAGGCCAAAATGAGCGCCTACTGGTGCTGGGGCAAGTACAGCGCCGACTTCATCAAGATCGACGGCGTGTGGAAGATCTGGCACCTGAAGTGGTGGCGTGATCTGCGCTGCGACTACTACAAGAGCTGGGTGGACGACAAGGGCGCCGTGTCCGACAAGGCCAGCTACCAGAAGCGGGCCGACGCCGCCCCCGACGTGCCCTTCCACAAGCCAATGAAGTTCCATCAGCCCTATCGCTCCAACGAGTACAAGG
>CAKUHW010000063.1 GCA_934659415.1 uncultured Oscillospiraceae bacterium | reverse complement strand
CGCAGGGCCAGGCGGTAGCCGTCCACGGCCACCATGGTGAGCAGATCCTCGTTCAGCTCGAACAGGGCGCCGGTGTGGATGGGGCGGCTCTCATTGTCGCTGACGGCGAAGATCACCCGGGAGATCATGCTGTGCAGCACGCCCTGGGTGACGGTGAAGCTGCCGCCCCGGTCCACGGTGGGCAGTTCGGGAAATTCCTCGGCGCTGCTGGAGAGAATGTCGAAGCTGGTGGGGCCGCAGACGATGTGGACATTGCTCCCCTCGGCGGTAACGGAGACCACGTCGTCCGGCAGGCGGCGGATGATCTCGCCGAAGAGCCGGGCGGAGAGGACCATGGCCCCCGTCTGGTCCACCCGGGCCTCCACGTGGGTGACGATGCCGGTCTCCAGGTTGTAGCCGCTGATCTGCAGGCCGTCCCGGTTGGCCTCCACCAGCACGCCCTCCAGGGCAAGAATGGAGCTTTTTGGGGCCACCACCCGGCCGGCGGTGGTCACGGCGGATTGCAGCAGCGCTTTTTCACAGGAAAATTTCATGGTGTCAGTCCTTTCTCATGGGTGGGACCTCCCGCAGGCGGCCCTTCCGTTCCGGTGAGCTTCTCCCCCATAACAGGGAAGGATATAGAAAAATTTCGTAGTAGTCCGTAGGGGCTGCGGAAGCCGCGGAAAACTCCGGAGAGGCGCGTGGCCGTAAGGACGGGGCGTCCTCACGGATCTGCGCAGAGTCTCCACAGCTCCCGCAGGAAAGATGCAGCCGTTCAAAACCTCCACAGACCTCCACACCACAGTCCGCGGAAATGTGGAAGCTGCGGGCAGAAAACAGCAGCCCGGAGACAACCCCTCAGGCGCTTCGCGCCAGCGCCCCTTACACAGGGGCGCTTTGGGATGCGGCAAAACCTGTGGCCCCTGCTCGCCCGCAGGGCAGCGGCGGACCTCAATAGGCCGAATTGACCGCGTTGGTGATGTCCCGGATGATCTCGGCCAGCTCGGGCTGGGTCTTGATGTTCTTTTCCACCCGGTCGATGGAGTTGAGAATGGTGGAGTGGTGCCGTCCGCCGAAGGCCTGGCCGATCTCCGCCAGGGACAGCTGGGTCATCTCCCGGATGATATAGATGGCTACGTTCCGGGCGGTGGCGACCTCTTTGTTCTGGCTGGCGCTGCGGATGGTGTCCGCATCGATCTGATAGAAGCGGGAGACCTCCTGGATGATGGTGTCGGCAGAGGGGAGAAAATCCTCCTTGGAGCGGAGAATGTCGCGCACGGCCCGGATGGTATTGTCTACGTCCACTTTTTCTCCCATGATCTCCTGCATGGCCATGATCTTATTCACCACGCCCTCGATCTGCCGCACGTTGGAGGTGATGTTCTCCGCCACATAGGACAGCACCGGGTCGGGCAGGGCAATGCCCCGTTCGATGGACTTGTTTTTCAGAATGGCCATCCGGGTCTCGTAGTCGGGGGGCTGGATATCGGCGGACAGCCCCTGCTCAAACCGGGTGCGCAGGCGCTGTTCCAGCCGGAGCATCTCCTGGGGCGGCCGGTCGGAGGTGAAGACGATCTGCTTGCGCTGCTCGTAGAGGGTGTTGAAGGTGTGGAACAGCTCCTCCTCGCTGGAGTCCTTGCCGGCTACGAACTGCACGTCGTCCATGAGAAACAGGTCCACCTTGCGGTATTTGTCCCGGAACTCCTGCATATCCACATGACGGCGCAGGTTATTGATGAACTCGTTGACGAAGTCCTCGCTCTGGACGTAGACAATCCTGTAGGTGGGATGGTCCTTCTTCACCCGGTTGGCAATGGCATGGAGCAGATGGGTCTTGCCCAGACCGGACTGGCCGTAGATGAACAGCGGGTTATAGGACATGCCGGGGTTTTCCGCCACTTTCTCCGCCGCCGTGAAGGCGAAGCGGTTGGTAGCGCCCACCACGAAGCGGTCAAAGGTGTACTCGGAGAAGTTGTTTTCCCCGGCGGGGGCCTGGACCTCCGCCTGGAAGGCGGCCCGCTCGTCCGGCAGCAGCAGCACCACGTCCACATCCACGGCAAACAGGTCGTGCAGGGCCTTGGCCACTGCGGGCATGAACCGGGCGCGGATGATGTTGCGCTTGAATTCCGAGGGCACGCACAGCACCATCCGGGTATCCTCCAGGGCCACGGCCTCCGTGTCGCCAAACCAGGTCTCGATGGCCACGGCGGTCATGTCCGCCTCCATCAGACTTTTTACTTTTTTCCACACATCAGCGGCAGAATTCACGCAGACACCCCCTCAATAAATAACCGATTTATTATACCATATCCACGGCGTGACCACAAGGGTTTTCCGCGATTTCTCTATATATAGGTAGCCATGGAAGCGAGGGGAGGGACAAAAGAATTGTGGCGCGGCGATCCGTAGGGTACAACATATGGTGTCCGTACCGAAAAGGAAAGTTTTTGGCCGGTTTTACCGGAATTTCGGTTGACAGAGGGGGGAGATTACGGTATAATTTCTCTCGCGCTTTTCTGCGCTCATTTCATCGACCGCGCCGCGCCCTCCGGGCAGGCGTTGTGGAGGCGGAAAAATTTCCGCCAATTTGTACAGGAGGTGTTCCCGCATGGTTCGTACCTATCAGCCCAAGAAGCGTCAGCGCTCCAAGGTCCATGGCTTCCGCAAGCGTATGGCTACCGCCAACGGCCGTAAGGTCCTGGCCCGCCGCCGCGCGAAGGGCCGTGTCCGCCTGTCCCACTGATGGCGGCAACATCGGGATATCGAGATAAGACCGGGGCGCGGGAGTTTCTCCCTCGCCCCTATGTCCGTTTCGGTATCCCGGCGCATCTGATGTAAGGAGTATCCGCTGTGAAGATCACCGTGTCCCTGAAAGAAAACCATGTGTTTCGCAGGCTGTACCAGAAGGGCAGGACCGCCGCAGACAGCCGTCTGGCCATCTATGTGCGCCAGAACGGCCGGCGGGAGAACCGGCTGGGGCTCACCGTGTCCGCCAAGCTGGGGCACGCGGTGGTGCGCAACCGCGTCCGCCGCCGCCTGCGGGAGATCTACCGGCTCCATGAGGACCAGCTGGTCCGCAGCCGGGATGTGGTGATCGTGGCCCGCCGCCGGGCGGTGGACAGCAGCTATGCCCAGCTGGAGCGGTCCTTTCTCCGCCTGGCGGAGGAGACCGGGCTGCTGGCCGGACAGAAGAAGGAGAACAGGGGAGAGAGGGCGGAGGGCCTATGAAGGGCCTGCTGCTGGCGCTCATCCGCTTTTACCGGACGAGCATTTCCCCCCTGCGCCCCCCCTGCTGCCGGTTCATCCCCACCTGCTCCACCTACGCCATGGAGGCCATTCAGGTGCACGGCGCCCTGAAGGGCTCCGCCCTGGCGCTGTGGCGCATTCTGCGCTGCCACCCCTTCCACCGGGATAAGAATTACATCTACGACCCTGTCCCACCGAAAAAAAACCGAAAATAGGAGGTTTCCCATGGATTTTTGGCAGATCGTCCTGACCCCCTTCAGCTGGCTGCTGAAGGTATTCTGCCAGGTGTTCGACAGCTATGGCATCGCCCTGATCCTCTTCACCCTGGTGATCAAGATCATCCTCTTCCCCCTGTCCCTGAAGGGAAAGAAGAGCATGATCAAGATGAACATGGTCTCCGCTCAGCTCAAGGAGATCCAGAAGCGCTGCGGCAACGACCGGGAGCGCTATAACCGCGAGGTCCAGCAGTTCTACGCCGATAACGGCATCAGCCCCACCGGCGGCTGCGGCTGGTCTATGATCCCCCTGATCATCCTCATGCCCCTGTATGCCATCATCCGCCGTCCCATGAAGTACATGATGCGTCTGACCGAGGACGCCACCGCCGCCGTGGCGAGCGCCCTGGGCTGGTCCGACTTCGCCGTGGGCGGCTATAACGAGCTGACCCTGGCCTCCCGGCTGAACGTCGGCAACCTGGAGACCGCCCGCTCTGCGGCCGCCGCCACCGGGGCCGCCGCCGCGGGGATGTTCGTGGTCAACTTCAGCTTCCTGGGGCTGGATCTGTCCCAGATCCCCAACTGGAAGTTCTGGGCCGACGGCCTGAGCTGGAACTCTATCGGTCTGTTCCTGCTGCCCATCATTTCCGCCGGTCTCTCCGTGCTGTCCATGATCGTGTCCCAGAAGACCAATCAGATGAGCGCCTCCGACCCCTCCTCCAACCCCTCCAGCAAGAGCATGATGATCGTCTCCCCCCTCATCTCCCTGTGGATCGGCTTTGCCATGCCCGCCGGTCTGTGTATCTACTGGATCGCCAACTCCGTGCTGATGATGGTGCAGGAGTGGCTGTGCGGCAAGATTCTGAAGAAGGACTATGAGAAGGCCCGCCAGGAGATGGAGGAGGCCGCCAGGAAGGCCAAGGAGGCCGAGAAGGAGCGCCGCCGCCAGGCCGCCCAGCGCAAGGCCGAGGCCATTGCCGCGGGCAAGAAGAAGGCCCAGCAGCCCAAGGCCAAGGAGAAGGGCGTGGACCTGGCCGCCAGCCGGGAGGGCATCCGCGCCTATGCCCGGGGCCGCAGCTACGATCCCAACCGCTACCCCGTGACGGCCTATCACGACCCCGATGACAAGTACAAAAAGCCCGCCCCCGAGTTGGAGCCCCTCACCGAGGAGGAGAAACAGATCCTGGCCGAGGAGGGCATCCAGATCCCCGAGGACGTGTCTGTGAGCGCCGCGGAGGATATCGCCGCCGAGACCGCCGAGATCCGGGCCGATGAGGCCGTGGCCGAGGGCCGGGACGCCGGACTGGACCTGAGCGAGGCTGCCGCCGGCGCCGCCGAGGAGCAGGCTGCCCAGGCGGAGGAGATCACCGCGGACGAGGCCGCCGCGGAGGGCTCTGCCGATTATGAGGCCCCTTACTCCGACGAGGACCAGGGAAAGGAGTGAGAGACTGATGCTGAAGTTTATCGAAGTCTCCGCCAAGACGGAGGAGGAGGCCATCGCCAAGGGTCTGGCCCAGCTGGGCCTGGAGCGGGATGATGTGTCCCTTGAGATTCTGGAGCGGGGCAAGACCGGCTTTCTGGGCATCGGCTCCGTACCCGCCCGGGTGAAGCTGACCTACGAGGGGCCCGATGAGGAGCCCGCCCCCGTTCCCGCGCCTGAGCCTGTGGCAGAGAAGAGCGCCCCGGCAGCCGAGAGCGCCCCCGCGCCCGAAAAGCAGGCGGCTCCCCGGCAGGAGGAGAAAAAGAATGCCGCGCCCAAGGCCGCGCAGCCTGAGAGCGCAGCGCCCAAGGCGGAGCGTGCCGCCGGGGAGGACAGCGTGGCCCAGGCCATCGTGGACTTCCAGACCGGCCTGTTCGCCCACATGGGCGTGGAGGCCACCCCTGTGGTCACCCGGGAGGGAGACACCTATCAGGTGGTCCTGGAGGGGCCGGATATGGGCGCGCTCATCGGCCACCGGGGGGAGACCCTGGACGCCATCCAGCAGCTCACCGGCTACGCGGTGAACCGCGGCCGCAGCCACCGGGCCCGCATCCATGTGGACGCCGAGGGCTACCGTGCCCGCCGGGAGGAGTCGCTGGAGCGGCTGGCCCGCAAGACGGCCGCCCGGGTGGTGAAGTACCGCCGGAACGTGACGCTGGAGGCCATGAACGCCTATGAACGCCATGTGATCCACGCGGCGCTGCAGGATTACCCCGGTGTGTCCACCTTCTCCACCGGCACCGAGCCCAACCGCCGCACGGTGGTGGCCTACGACCCCAACAAGCAGGGATAAGGGATCTGAACAGAAATGCAGGAAGGCCGCGGAGGCTTGGTCAGCTCCCGCGGTCTTCTTTGTTTATAAGAATATTTCCACAGTATCGCTCACAGTTGTGGAAAACTTCCCGGCCGGAAGGGAAAGAGACCTTTACAATTGGACAAAAATCAGATAGAATAGAAAGAATTCAGCCGGGAGACCGGCTAAGGAGAGGTGACAGCGATGCAGCTAAAGACCATGCAGCTGGGGATGATCGGCACCAACTGCTATATTTTCTGGGACGAGGCCACGCATAAGTGCGCGGTGGTGGACCCGGGGGACGACGGCGCCCAGGTGGCGGCCGTGGTTCGGGGGCAGGGCCTGGATCCGGTGGGAATCCTGCTCACCCACAGCCACTTTGACCATATCCTCGGCATACCGGGCCTGCGGGCCCAGTGGCCGGAGCTGCCGGTGTGGTGTCACCCGGCAGATGTGGATGAAAAGCAAAAGACGGTGACCATCTTCGGCAGTACCTTCCCGGCGGTGAGCGCCTATGGCGGCATCCGGTTCTATCGGGAGGGGGATATCCTCCGGGTGGGGTCCATCCAGGTGGAGGTCATGGAGACGCCGGGGCATACC
>CAKUHW010000062.1 GCA_934659415.1 uncultured Oscillospiraceae bacterium | reverse complement strand
TATGAAGGCCATGGTCGCCGAGCTGCGCACCGTGGACCCGGACCTGCCGATCTGCATTATGACCCGCCGGCCAAAGCTCGCCCGCTGGGCCTGCCGCACCCAGGCCGTCTATACCTTCAGCCTGCTTCGCTATCGCCGGGCCATGGGCATGAGCAGGCTCTATATCAACGGCGGCGGCTCGCTGATTCAGGATGTCTCCAGCCGCCGGTCTCTGTGGTTCTATCTCTCCACCCTCTCCGCCGCCAAGCGCCGCGGCTGCCGTGTTATGATGTACGGCTGCGGAATCGGCCCGGTCAACTACCCCTCCGACCGGAGTCACGCCGCCCGGGTCATCAACGAAAATGTAGACGTGATCACCCTCCGGGACGAAAATTCCGTCCGTGAGCTTGCCTCCATGGGCGTCACGCGGCCCCGGATCGTCCTGGCTGCCGATCCTACCGTCACCCTCCCCGCCGCACCGCCGGAAGTGGCCGTAAAGCTGCTGCGGGACGCCGGGCTGCGGCCGGATACGGGCGAGCGCTATATCGGAGTCTCCGTGCGCCCGTGGCACGGCTTTGAAAGTAAGGTCCCCCTGCTGGCCGCCGCCCTGGATGAGCTCTATGCCAGCCACGGGCTCATTCCCGTCTTCATCCCCATTGAGGCCCGGCTGGATGTCGCCGCGGCCACCCAGGTCGCCTCCCGCCTGCAGCGCACCCCCTACGCCATCCTCCCGGAGCTGGAGCAGGGCGAACAGGCCTCCGCCCTGTTTGCCCAGATGGATGTGGTGCTGTCCATGCGCCTGCACGCCCTGATCTTTGCCGCCGTCCACGGTGTCCCGCTGGTGGGCATCGTGTACGACCCGAAGGTCAGCGCCTTTCTGGACAGTGTCAGGCAGGATCTCTACGCCCCCCTGCAGGAGCTGTCGGCCCGGCAGCTGCGGGAGCAGCTGGAGCAGGCGGTCGCCCGCCGTGACAGGCGGTCGCTACTGGAGCAGCAGACCCGCTGCCTGCTGGAGCTGGAAAAGAACAATCTCTCCGCCGTCCGTGCCCTGCTGGAGCAGGAGGGGCGCTCATGAAGCAGATCCTATGTCTGTCCCATACACCCTGGCAGGCCCGGCCCACCCGTATCCAGCAGCTCTTTGCCCGCATGAGCGATGTTCAGATTCTTTTTATAGAGCCTCCCCCTGCCCGGGGCGGGCCCCTGCCGGAGCAGGGGCGCAGGGTGCGCGCCCACATCACCGTGTACACCCTTCCCGCTGCTGCCGCCGCCGACGCTCCGGAGCTGCGCCGCCGTCTGGCTCTGGCCCGGGCCGCCGCCTTCCTGAAGGACACAGCGGCCTGCCATGGGTTTCAAGCTCCGGTGCTCTGGTGCACTGCCCCGGAACAGGTCTTTCTGGCAGAGCGGGTCCGCCACCGGGGGCTGGTGTACGACTGCGCGCTGGAGTGGCCGGAGGCGGCCCTGGACGCCGAAAGCGAACTGGCGGAACGGGCCGATGTGGTTTTCGCCGCCTCTCAGGGGCTGGCGCGGCGTCTCTCCCCCTGCAGCGACAATATCGCCCTGCTGCCCAACGGCGTCAATCCCCTTATGTTTGCCAGAGAGGACCTCGATCCTCCGCCGGAGCTGCGGTCTCTGGCCGGAGGGGGGCCTGTATTCGGCCGCCTGGGTGATCTGGACAGCCGGGTCGATCTGAAGCCGCTGCTCACTGCGGCGCTGCGGCACTCCGAGTGGACGTTTCTGATGATGGGGCGGGTCACGAAGCCCGTGGCCGCAGCGCTTACCCGCTGCCGGAATATTATCCTCACCGGACCTGTGAACGCCGTGGAGGTCCCCGACCATCTGTCGGTCTGCCGCGTCCTGTTTGATCTGAACCGCGCCGACAGGCTGGGCAGCGATATCGTCCCCGCCCATATCTATGAATATCTGGCCACCGGAAAGCCCATCGTGACCATATCCGCCCCGGACACGCCGGAGCCCTTCCCCGACCTGATCTACACCGCCTACGGCGAGACCGGCTTCCTCCGGCGCTGCCAGGCGGCGCTGAAGGAGTCGGGCGCCCTGGCCGGGCAGAGAAAGGCCTGCGCCAGCCAGTGCTCCTGGTCCGGACGGGCGGCCGAGGTGGGACGCATTCTGGAGTCCACCGGGCTGTTCTGACCCTTTGCCGGGTCATTCCTTCCCTTTGTGCCAGGCAAGAGTCGATGTCCGGCAAAGAAACCTTGGCTTTTTGCCGGGCTGAGAGGTCCCGCGGCGCCGCCGCGGGACCTCTGTTTTTGTCCCTTTTGGGGGGTTGACATTTCCCCCGAATCCGCTATAATTGGTAATACCAATACACCACTGCAAAAGGGGGGCCTATGGATAACATCAGACAGGGAACCATTCGGCGCAGCAGCGTAAGTCAGCAGGTGATGGACTATGTTCTGGACTGCATAGACCGCGGCGAGCTGCGCCAGGGAGACCGGCTCCCCTGCGAGCGGGAGTTTGCCGAACAGCTCGGCATATCCCGTGTCCCCCTGCGGGAGGCTATCAGCGCGCTGTCTGCGCTGGGCATCGTGGAGAAGCGTCACGGGGACGGCAATTACATTGCGGGGTTTTCCCCGGACATTCTTGGGCGCATCCTGCATACCTACACCGTGCTGGACCACGAGCTGGCCGGCGACCTGTTCGAGGCCCGCTCCGTGGTGGAAGGGGCCTCGGCCCGCCTGGCCGCCCGCAATGCCACTGCGGAGGATGTCCGCGCCCTGCGGCAGGATATCGACCGGATGGAAGCGGACATTCCCGGATATATCCGCGGAGAATTCACGCTGGCACATATGCTTCAGCTGGACGACCTGTTCCATCTCCGGTGCGCGGCGGCCTCCCACAATGAATTCTACATCCAGTTCGTCAACATCATCCACAGCGCGGGGACCGATATGGGGCTCTATGAACGGACCTACGGCCGTCACCCGGAAAAATACCGGGACTCCGTTTTGTTCCACCGCCGGCTCACCGACGCCATTGATGCCCATCAGGAGCAGCTGGCCCAGGATATCATGTGCAGCCATATCGACTCCATTCGCACCAGTACACAGGAAGCAGAATGACAAAGGAGGATGAGTCTATGGAAGAAGGATTTCGCGTACAGGAGTATCTCCGTTCCATCCGCATCGGCGCTCCCGCCGGGCTTCCGGAAGGCGGCCGCACCCTGACTCCCCGCTCCGGCCCCGCCGGCCGGCCCGAGAAGGAGGAGCGGGTGATCAAAACCGCCTGCCGCGCCTGCATTGCCAACTGCGGCGTGCTGGCCACGGTACGGGGCGGCCGGGTGGTCAGCCTGAGGGGCAATCCGGAGGACCCCATGAGCAAGGGGCGCATGTGCGCAAAGGGTCTCAGCGGCATTCAGGCGCTCTACAACCCCAACCGCAACAAATATCCCATGAAGCGTGTGGGCCCCCGGGGCAGCGGCAAGTGGATGCGGATCTCCTGGGACGAGGCGCTGGACATCATCGCCAAAAAGCTTATGGAGACCAGAGAGAAATACGGCGCCGAGGCCGTGTTCTGTTCCACCGGCGGCGGCGGCAATCCGGAGATCTGGTCCATCGCGCGCTTCTGCAACATTTTCGGTACCCCAAACTGGTTTGAGCCGGGCTGTGCCCAGTGCTATCTGCCCCGGGTGCTTGCCTACACCATGATGTACGGCGGCGTTGACCCCAGCATTTCCGACTCTAACGCCCTGGAGCTCTATTTCACGGACGACACGCCCATCAAGGCCCTGGTCCTGTGGGGCGCCTGTCCCTCGTACTCCTGCCCCGCTTCCGGCGGCGGCATGGTATCCGACCTGCGCGCCAAGGGCGTCAAGACTGTCGTGATCGACCCGCGCTTCACCCCCGACGCCGCCAAGGCCGATGTGTGGCTGCCCATCCGCCCGGGCACAGACGTCGCCCTGGAGATGGCATGGATCCGCTACATTATGGAGCACAAGCTCTACGACGCCGACTTTGTTATGAAGTGGACCAACCTGCCCTACCTGGTGGATGTGGAGACCAAAATGACCCTCCGGACGGAAACGGGAAAGGACGGCGCGCCGGACACCTACATGGTCTGGGATAGGAAAACCGGCTCTGCACAGCCTCTGCCCTACCCCTGGGACGACGCATTGGATCCCGCCCTGGAGGGGGAGTACCTTGTGAACGGACGGGTCTGCAAGACCGGCTGGCAGCTTCTGTGGGAGCGGTGCGAGGAATTCACCCTGGAGAAGGCTGCCGGACTGTGCCAGGTGGACCGGGATAAGATCGAAGAAGCGATCCGGGTGTATACGGACAACTGCCCCAGCGGCCTCTGTCTGGGCGTCGCTACCGACCAGACCCCAAACTCCGTGCAGGCCGCCATGGCCTCCTGCACACTGGATCTGCTCATGGGCAATGTGGAGCGCCCCGGCGCGCTGCTGCAGCGCTTCCGCACCAGCGGCTGCTTTGACATGCCCAACTACCCCGTGCCCGTGGCCGCGGACCGGCTTCCGGTGGAGCAGCTGAAAAAGCGGCTGGGCGGCCGGGCTCACAAGGGGCTCGGCATCTGGTGGGCCGGGCATCCGTCCAGCATTCTGGATGCCATCCTCACCGGCGAGCCCTATCAGCCCCGGATGTGGATCGACCGCTCCGGCAACAAGCTGGGCGCCACAGCGGACAGCCAGAAGTGGGAGCAGGCCATTCAGAAGCTGGACTTTATCGTCCATGTCTATATGTACCCCACCTCCTTCTCCGCCTACGCGGATATCCTCATCCCCGCTGAGGAATGGCTGGAGACCGACATGCTGGTGGAGACCTGCAACACCTTGGTGGCCCGGCAGCAGTGCACCCATCTCTGGGAGACCATGGACGAGACGCTGTTCTGGTCCAAGCTAGCCAAGCGCTGCGGCGAATTGGGCCATGAGGCCTGTGCAAAGGCCTTTGACGCTGAATATATGGGCCATGACCTGCCCTATTGGAACAGCATGGACGAATTTCTCAGCCACTGGGTCAACCGGCTGGGCATGAGCTGGAAGGAATTTGCCGCCCAGGCGCCCATCGAATACCTGCCAAAAGAGGAATGGCGCTCCTATTACGTCTACAAGCAGCCCGATCCCAAGCTGGGCGGTCTGCCCGGCGGCTTCCCCACCCCCTCCCGCAAATGCGAGGTCTATAACGACGCCATGATCACCCTCGGCCGCACCGGCCGTCCCTTCAGCCCCGTGGATCTGGAGCCTGCCGACCAGGATTACGAGCCGCTCCCCTACTATCTGGAGCCGGTGGAGAGCCCCCTCACCGACACGGAATATCCCCTGGTCTACACCGGCGGGCGCGTTCCCTTCTATCATCACGGTACGCTGCGCAATATCCCCTGGCTGCGTGAAATGTACCCCGCACCGGAGCTGTGGATCCACCCGACCGCTGCGGAGAAATATGGCATTGAGGATGGTGCCTGGGTCTGGCTTGAGTCCCGCCGGGGCCGGACCCGCGGCGTGGCCAAGATCACCGAAGGCATTCATCCCTCCACTGTGTACATGGAACGCTTCTGGAACCCGGAGACACTGAACTCCGATACCCACGGCTGGAAGGAAATGAACGTAAACATGCTGACCAAGGCCACCGCACCCTTCAACGACGTGGTCGGCACCTACACTCTGCGGGCCTTCCAGGTCAAGGTCTACCCGGCAGACGGCGCCCCGGAGGGCGTCTGGCTCGATCCCGAGGACTTCCGGCCCTGGCTGCCGGTATCCGGTGAAGTCACCAAGGAGGTGCAGGTATGAAGCAGATGACCTTTGTGATCGACGTGGACCGCTGCATCGGCTGCAAAGGCTGCCAGGTGGCCTGCAAGCTGGAAAACGGGGTAGCGCTTGGCCCGGGGCGCAACAAGGTGTGCACGGTGGGCCCCAACGGGACCTACCCGGACCTGCAGATGTACTTCCTCACCGTCATGTGCCAGCAGTGCACAGACCCGGCCTGTACCCGGGTCTGTCCCACCGGAGCCTGCTATAAGCGGAGCGAGGACGGCGTGGTGGTCATCGACTCCTGGCAGTGCATCGGCTGCGGCAGCTGCATCCGCGCCTGCCCCTATGGCTGCATCCGCCCCAACCGGGAAATGCGCATCTCTGACAAATGCGACCTGTGCGCCCACCTCAGGGCCGCGGGGGAGACGCCTGCCTGTGTGCGCAACTGCGCCAGCGGCGCGCTCCATTTCGGCGATGTCAGCGACCCGGACAGCGAGGTCTCCCATCTGCTGGCACGGACCGATCCCAGCAAGGTCTACACGCTGAAGGACGAGGGCAACGGCCCTACGGTCCGCTATATCCTGCGCCGGGACAACTGGGTGGAGGTGCGCCCTCAGGACTGCAT
>CAKUHW010000061.1 GCA_934659415.1 uncultured Oscillospiraceae bacterium | reverse complement strand
CGAATAAGCTGGGGGAACGCATGGCCTATCTGCTTCTGCCCGGCAATGACGGCGATGTGCCCAAGGTGAGCTTTGCGGCCATGACGCCCAAGATCATCTATACCGAGGGGACCCGGCACCTGTTTGTCACGGTGACCAACGAGTCGCTGCTGGGCGGAAACGACGCGGCGGCCCGCCGCTGGAGCCTCTGCGCCTACAGCGAGGGCGACAGCCGCTCCCGCACGGTCATCCCCCACACGAACATCACCATCAAGGACGGCGTGATGGATGTCGCCCTGACGGACGACATCCGCCTGGCCGAGGGCAGCTGGTATCTCCAGCTGGAGTGGGACAACAGCGTGGTAGGCGAGGGAAATCTCATTCCGGAGACCCATCGGAACCAGAGCGCACCGGAGCTGCACTTTACCGTCTCCGCAGATAAGAAGTACAAGAACGACGCCTATGGGATCATCGCCGTGGTGGAGTACAAGACGGAGCCCAATTACTACTACCACCGCATCCTCTCCTTCCGGGGTGAGGACGAGTTCAATGCCTTCAAGGCGGACACCGAGCAGTACGAGGAGATTCTGCTGACCTTCAAGGGCGAGTTTACGCAGAAGGCGGACGCGGCCAAGGGCACCTATTACACCGCCGTCAGCAAAAAGACGCTGGCGGACGGGAAATACGAGGTGGAAAATCCCATTGTCATCAACGGCTGCATGGATTTTGAGGGCGGCTCGCTGAATATCTACTATGAGGACTACAAGGGCACGAACGCCCTGGGCTCCGCCGTCTGCACAGAGTTTGACGGCGAACTCTACACCAACGGGGCGCGTTCGTCTATCTGGAAGGGCAAGGCCATCTTCACTAAGATCAAACAGGGGGATAATTATTCCCTGATCCCCTACAATGAGAACGGCGAACGGGGCTCCTACGAGGCCGTGTCCGGCGGCAGAAAGCTGAACACGGACGCCCCTGAAAACTTCCAGGATAAGACCATCTCCCTCATCTGGCCCAGCGCCGCCGCCATCGGGCAGACCATCTCCGGCATGATCTTCAAGATGGCCTACGCCGAGCTCGGCGTGATGTACGGCACGGAGAACCAGACCAGCAGGATCGAGGAAACTCTGGGCTGCGTGGTATCCTTTACGGCGGCGCTTGATCTCACCTTTGCCTCCGGCAAGGTGGACGAGAGCCTGGCGGATCCCCCCACCTACTGGTCGGAGCTGCGGCAGCTCTGGAGCGCCTATGACGAGCTGAATAACTCCTCCAGCCTTTACAACTATGTCTATAATTCCGGCCGTTTTGAGCAGGCGCTGGACTGGTCGGACATCAATGAGAAGGGCAATGAGGACAACGAGAAGCATGTGAAGGGCTCCGTCATGGTGCGGGACGTGCTCTTCGGCTGCGGCGAGGGCTTCGTGGGCGTGAATTTCGAGGTCGGCGTGGCCATCAAAAATTACATTTCCGGGCTGCCGGAGATCGAGGGCACCATCAAGGTCAATACCATCAACGACTGGGCCTTCGGCATCGAGGGCAAGATCGAGCTGGCTACCTTCACCGTGGAGGCCACGGTGAGCTTCAAGAGCAAGGACAATATCCCCATTCCCGATGAGCTGTATGTGTTTGTCAGCGGCTTTGAGCCCGGACTGAACATCGACGGCTGCGGCGTCGTCTGGATCACCGGCGCAGGCGGCGGCATCAAGAATATCTATGACAGCATTTTCATGACCCAGGCGGTCCCGCCTCTGAAGCTGCTGCTCTCTGTCAGCTTTGACGTGCTGAAGGTCCTCACCTGCGAAAAGGCGACCCTCTCTGTGGGCCTTACGGGGATCAGCCTGCAGGCAGAGGGCATCGGGATCAAGAAGATCCCGAGCCTGACAGCCATTGAACGGATGGGCCTCAGCCTGGAGTGGTACCCCGGGATCGACCTGCGGGCCAATATCGTGGTGGACCTGTTCCAGGGCGTGATCTACGGCGGCGGCTATATCGTGCTGATCAGCCCGGACTACCACGACGTGTTCTTTGAGATGTTTGCCAGGGCACAGCTTCGGGTTCCCTCCTCTGTTCCCGTGGTGGGCGGCATGAAGCTGATGGGGATCGACCTGGGCATCAACACGGAAAAGATCTGGGGCGCGCTGGAGGTGCTCTTCATCACCCTGGGCGTTACCTATTACTGGGGCGAGGGCAGCGTGGACTTCGGCAGCGGGAGCAAGAGCGAGCCCACCTTCCCGGATCTGCTGGGGTATGATGATATTCCGGTCTACTACGACGCCGAGCGGGACCAGACCCTCTATGCCCGGGTGGGCACCAATACCCAGCTTATGGCCAGCAGCCTGGAGGATGACGGCGCGCTGGTGCTGATGGCCTCCGGCGCACAGCTGTACTGCACGGACGGCGCGCACAAGACCAGCTACTGGTTTGACCTCGGGCAGCGCAGCGGGGCGGACGACGCCATTGTGCAGATCACCTTCGCCGCGGCCAGCGAGAGAGAGGCGAAGGATCTGGCGGCCCTCATCAAGGTCGGCAGCACGGACGGCGGCGATGATTATGGCCGGGTGCTGTATACGCAGGAGCTGGATGCCGAGGGCAACCTGCTCTCCTCCAACCTCCATGAGGCCAACGCGAACCTGAGCTGGGCCGACGGCAAGGCCACCTATGCCTTTACCGCCACAGAGACGGGACAGTACGACAAGACCTGGTATCTCTCCTCCCTGCCGGAGGGCAGTGAGGTGCTGCTCTACAATGTGGCGCAGGTGCCGGAGGTCAGGACCGTTTCCGGCACGCTGCGGGGCGGCGCGGTGGACCTGACCTGGGACGGCGGCGCCCTGGCCGAGCTGGATCAGATCAGCGTCTACCTCTGCGAAGATCCGAACACGGAGACCACCGACCCCGGCTACCGCATCGGCGTGGTGGAGAGCGCGTCCGTGCTGGGGACAGACAAGGCGGCGACGCTGACGATTCCGGCCGATGTGCCCAGCGGAGAGTACTACATCCGCGCGGTCTACTCCAAGGCGGACGAAGTCAACGGCGTGGTGTTCAGCGCGGACCGGGTGCAGTGGGTCAATACGAACACACCCGGCGCGGCGGACTTTACCGCACGGGCTGCGGGCAATCTTCAGTATGAGCTGACCATCCCCCAGGCGGCCAATACCGACGGATATCTGGTGACTGTCTACAATGAGGACGGCACGGTCACCGATTTCCAGCAGGTCAGCTATGAGCGGGCGGCCGCCGGGAATACGGTCATCCGCGTGGGCGGCAGCTATCAGGCGGCAGACCCCGATGCCCCCGGCGGCATCAGGACTTACGGTCTTACCGGCGGCAGGACCTATACCATCGGCGTCACGCCGTACAAAACGGTCACCTCCGGCTACGGCGAGTCCGCCGTATATGGCAGAGAGGTCACGCGTACCTGTGAACTGCCTGAAATGGTGACGCCCACCGTTCGCTTCTCCGCCGGTGAAAACGTGCAGCACCGCACGGAGCCGGCCAAGGACGGCAGCGGAGGGACGGTCACCAGGGATGTCTATACCCACAGCGGCCTCACACTGACCGCGGCGGCCAGCGAGGCGGTCTCCGGCTCCTGGCGGCTGGATGAGAGCGAGACCTTCACCGATTTCTCCCTGACGGACAGCATCGCCATACCGCTGACCGGCCTTGCCGAGGGCGAACACACCATTACCCTCTGGGGTCAGGCCGCCGACGGCGACAGCTTTGCCGCCTCCTATACCTTCACGGTGGACACTCTGCCGCCGCAGCTTCTGCTCTCCTCCCCGGTGAACGGCAGCTTCTTCGGTAAGGACGGCACGCTTACTTTTACCGGCACCACGGATGAGGACGCGCGCTTTATCATCAGCGGTATCTGCGACGGAAAGACCGTTGCGGAGCTGGGCGGGACCTTTGACAAGGCTACGGGACAGTTCTCCTTCACGGTGGCCATTCCCGATCCCAACAGCGCCTCTCAGCACGCGCTGACCATCTCGGTCCGGGACGACCTGGGCAACGCCACGGAGCCCCGGACTGTGGAGGTCAGCCATGGCGGCCTGGCCGACCTGGATCACCTTGAAGTCATGGTGAACGGACAGAGCTACAGCACCGGCAATATCCCCGTCCCCGCGTCCGGACTCAGCGGCGCGGCCCTGACGCTGGTGGGCGTTACCTCGGGCCCTGACGCTGTGCGCTTCAATCTCACCGGCTTTTATGTCAGCTGGGAGGTCCTTGCTGTGGAGGGCACGGCCTCCGCTGCCGACGGTATGCTCACCGCCGGGGCGGGCAGCCAGGGCATCGTCACGGGGAAGCTGGCGGTGGCCAGCGGCGCTTACCGCACCGCGACGCTCTGCTTCGGCGCGCCTGCCGACCACACGGTGGCGGTGTCCGCCACCATCGGCGGCTCGGCCTCCGGCGGCGGGCAGTATGCCCCCGGCGCCGCAGTCACGCTGACCGCTGTGCCGGATGCCGGCTATCGCTTTGCCGGCTGGGCCATTACCGGCAGCGGCGTTGTTGTAAACGATCTCAGCGCGGCCACGGTGACCTTTACCATGCCCCAGACCGGCAATGTCACTGCGCTGGCGGCCTTTGAGCCGGTCAGCCAGAGCGGCGGCGGCGTTTCCGCATCCGCCGGCCAGCTGGTGCGGGTACCGCTTCCCGCGGGGAGAACAGAGGAAGGATATCTGCCCTACTACTTCAACAGCGAGGGCAAGAAGGTCTTTGTCCCGATCTCTGCGGTGGAGAACGGTTCCGTGCGCTTTATCGCCCCGGTCTCCGGCCGGTACTACTTCGGGACCAATCCGGTGAGCTTTACCGACATCGCGGGACGCTGGTCGGAGGAGCAGATCCTCTTCGCCGCGCGCAGGGAGATCTTTAAGGGCATCGGCGGCGGAGCGTTCGCGCCGGACGGTACTATGGACCGGGCCATGTTCATCTCGGTGCTCTATCGCCTGGCGGGCTCTCCCGCGGTGAGCGGCAGCACCGGATATGATGACGTGGAGGACGGACGCTGGTATTCCGACGCCATTCTCTGGGGCAGGCTGACCGGGATCGCCAAGGGCTACGGCGGCTCCTTCGGGCCTGGGGACCAGATCACCCGGGAGCAGATGTGCACCATGCTGACCCGCTGGCTGGGCTACATGGGCTACGAGCTGCCCACCGCAAAGGAGGCCAAGCGCTTTGCCGACGCGGCCGAGATCTCTTCCTGGGCGGCGGAGGCGGTGGCCTTCTGCCAGACCAGGGGACTTGTGAACGGCGTGCCCGGCGGGGCCTTTGCCCCCCAAAACAGCACCACCCGCGGGGAGTGCTGCGCCGTGATCGAGCGCCTTGTCCGGGCTGTTCTGCACAGCGCGGAGGGAAAGTAAACGCTTAGCAGGCGTGCCGGGGCGGCAGAGTCCGCCCCGGCGCCTGTTTGGGAAAGGAGATCCTGCTATGAGACGGGGATGCTTTGCGGCGGCTCTGCTGCTGTGCGTGCTGCTGGCAGCCGGAGGTATCTGCCCGGCAGCTCATGCGGCGGTGATACGCCCGGTGCGCATTGCCTTTCTGGACAGCGGGATCTCCGCAAAGCATCTGGACGCGGCACAGATCGCCCCCGGAGAGAACCTGATCTTCCCGGGCCGGGATACAGAGGACCGGGTGGGGCACGGAACCGCTACGGCAAGCCTGGTGCTCGGCTCGGCGGAGCTCGGTCTTGCGGGCAGCTGCCCGCTGGCCGTGGCCGTGCCCCTGGTCTGCTACGACCGGTATCCCTCCGGGGCTGTTGCCAGGGGAGACGGCGCGGTGCTGGCGCAGGGCATCCGTCGGGCAGTGGACGTCTATGGGTGTAAGATCATCAACATCAGCATGGGCACGACGGAGCCTTCCCGGGAGCTGGAGCAGGCCGTGGCATACGCGCAGGAGCAGGGCGCGCTTCTGGTGGCTGCCGTCGGGAACGATGGGGTGACCGCGCCGGACCGGATCTATTACCCGGCTGCCTATGAGGGCGTGATCGCCGTGGGGGCGGCGGACGGCAATGCGGCCGCCGCCTTTTCCCAGCAGGGCTATGTGACGGTGATCGCCCAGGGCGTGGGGCTGCGGGCGGCCACTAACCGCAATGCGGCGGAAACCGCTTCGTGCAGCGGCACCTCATACGCCTGTGCCCTGGTCAGCGGCCTGTGCGCCCGTCTCTGGCAGGAGGACCCGGAGCTGACGGCGGCCGGGGTGCGGGAACGGCTCATCGCTCTTGCGGCCGATGTGGGGGCGAGCGGCGCGGATGCCTCCAGCGGCTTCGGTCTGGTAGACACAAGCTCTCCCTACAACGACGCGCGCCTGCTGAAGGGAGCGGGGCGGCCGGAGCGGGGCTATGCACCGGCGCTCTTTGCCTGAAGAAAAATGATCAGAGAATCAAAAATGGCGGCCGGACGAAAGTCCGGCCGCCGACTGTATTTTGATCAATTTTCGGCTGCGGGCTGCTGCCAGCTGC
>CAKUHW010000060.1 GCA_934659415.1 uncultured Oscillospiraceae bacterium | reverse complement strand
GTTCTCCATGGACGACTATACCGAACTCAAATGGCTCACGTTCCAGAGCAAACGCCCGTGGTAAAACGATAAGCGATAGAAAACCGCCCTTTCCGGAATATTGATATGCTCCCTCCATGAGAGACAGTGAAAAAACAAACTGTCAAACATGGAGGGAGCATTGTTATGTCGGAAAGGGAAAACCTGAAACCGGAAGAGAAAGTAAAAATCGCAAAAAAATACGTAGAGGGAGAGGTAAGCATATGCCGTGCGGCGGCAGAGGCCGGTGTGGATCAGAAAACACTTCAACGGTGGATCATGCAGTACGAGGCAGAGGGCGCGGCGGTCTTCCTGCCGGGCAGACGAAACCATACGTACAGTCCGGAAGTAAAGCTGCAGGCGGTACAGGAGTATCTGTCCGGAAAAGGAAGTCTGGCAGAGCTCAGCAAAAAGTATGGATTACGAGACAGAAAGCAGCTCCGAAACTGGCTAAAGGTGTATAATCCAATTGAACTGGCCTGTGAGCTGCTCCACGTGTCGCGCTCGGCTTACCACAAATGGGCTTCCGGAAAGCTGAGCAAACGGGCCGCAGAGAATGAACGGCTTGCGGAAAAACTCGAAAAGCTCCATGCCGAAAGCCCAGACAAGGACTATCGGAGGCTCAATGATGATCTGCGCCATGACCACGGTATCCACCACGTCAATGACATGCGGGGCTCCGCATCTGCCGGGTCAAAGATATCCGCTCCACGATCAAGTATTGCAGCCATAGCTGCACCAGACACACAAAAAATCCACAGTATCTTGCTGAAAATCTTCTGGGCAGGCAGTTTTATGCCGCAAGACCCAACGAGAAGTGGCTCACTGATGTGACAGAATTCAAGTGGTATGAGGAAAACAAAATCCACAAGCTTTATCTGAGCGCCATTCTGGATCTCTGCGACCGGCGCATTGTGTCTTACGTGCTCAGCGAGCGCAACGACAATCCGCTGGTTTTCAAAACCTTCGACAAGGCTGTGCAGGCCAATCCGGACGCGCATCCGCTGTTCCACAGCGACAGAGGGTTCCAGTACACCAACCGCGTATTTCACAGCAAGCTCGTGCAGGCAGGCATGACGCAGAGTATGTCCCGCGTGGCGCATTGCATCGATAACGGCCCGATGGAGGGCTTCTGGGGCATCCTGAAACGGGAACGCTATTACGGCAGACGGTTCGCCAGCAAACGCGAGCTTGTTCTCAGATGATTCAGCAGTATATTCGTTATTACAGCACGAGGCGTGTTCAACGCAATCTGGGCGTACTGACACCGATGGAAAAGCATGCGCTTTGCCTCGCCGCATAAAAAGCGGCCAGCAGCCGCTGGCTGCTGGCCGGAAAAATTTTATATTTTTTCACTGTCCTCTTGACGGGAGGCGGTTCAATGTGGGCCGGGGCCGTTCGAGGCTGTCAAAAAAGCCTCGCAGAGTTCGCCGCGACTCGCGGCGAATAATTTGGGATCCGTTTGTCACGCCTCGCCTGTTCGCAACGCGGTTCTAAACGCCTGCGACTGCGCAAAAAGCGCTGGCTCTGCTGTGCAGTGCCCTGCACGCTTTTTGGCTCCGCTCCGGGTTTAGCCCGTTATTGGGGTCCCCGCGCGAACCCAGCGAAGCGGATCGCGTGGGGAGAGGAGGCGCAAGGGAGCGGGCGGCGTTTCGGGCGAACTTCAGCCCGGAACAGAGCAGAGCGGACTTTGCGCCGACGACACGGCTCGGACGCTTCCTCTTCTGCCGCGACATGTGCGTGGCAGAAAACACTTCTCAGGCCGCGAGTGTGCGAAATGTCGACGTCCTTAAAGAGACATTGCGTGCGCGTGGCGGACTGCAACTAACCCGTCAAAAAACGTCCTTAGTTTTTTGACGGCCCTGTGCTATTACTGTTTGTATCAGGTCTCGTCCTCAATGAGGCCGTAGCCGCCGTCGTTGCGCTTGTAGACCACGGAGAAGGCGCCGTCCGCCTCGTTCTTGAAGGCGAAGAAGGTGTGCTCCAGCAGCTCCATCTGCAAAATGGCCTCGTCCACGGTCATGGGCTTCAGCGGGAAGCGCTTGGTGCGCACCACCCGGAACTCGTCGGTCTCCTCCTCCACGGGGACAAAGGTGGACGGCTCGTCCACGGTGCGCTCAAAGGCATCCTGCCGCAGGCGCTTTTCCAGGCGGGTCTTGTGCTTGCGCAGCTGGCGCTCCATGGAGGTGACGGCCGCGTCCACCGAGGCGAACATATCCGAGGTGCTCTCCGCCACCCGGAGGATCGTGCCGCCGGACCGGATGGTGAGCTCAACCTTGTTCCGGTCCTTTTCCACGCTGAAGACGAGGTTTGCCTCGCAGTCGGTCTTGAAATAGCGCTCCAGCTTGCCGACCTTTTTCTCCGCGTAGTCGTGGAGCTTCTGGGGCAGATGGACCTTTTTTTCCGTGAATGTAATCTTCATACGCTCAGCTCCTTTCGCCCCTGCACCGGACCGGGGCGGTCTCATTGTGAGAGCACACATTCCTCTCACTGTGGACATTATACCACAAGACGGAGAAAAATGCCAGAGAATTATACAGAATTCACAGAATTTTCACAGACCGGCCCGGCCAGATCCATCGATCCGCGCCGGGTATGGCGGGGCGCGCCGATGGGGAGAATTCTTAACAGAAGCTTTAAAGATTTTACCTTTACCTTGGGCGGGAAAAGAGGTATACTCAATTGATCGAACGATGTCGGCTTCCGGCGGCGCAGCCCGCGCCGCCGGAGACGCCGCGGGGAGGCATGACCATGCAGCAGGCGCAGCAGCTTCCGCCGGAGGAGCGGGAGGAGAAACGGACCCGGCCAAAGGAGGCCGCGGACCGGGAGAAAAGGCGCGGAAGGGGCCCGGTACAGGCCCCGGAGACGGCGGAGCGGCCCGAACTGCCGCTGTTTCGCCCGGGGGCGGAGCGCGGCCTTACGGGGGATCAGGCGGCGCAGCTGTCCGCTGCGGGGTATACCAACCGGCCCGCCGCCTCCAACACCAAGACCACAGGGCAGATCATCCGGGAGAACACCCTCACCTTCTTCAATCTGGTGTTTGTGGTGCTGGCGGTGCTGCTGATTTTGGCGGGAAGCTTCAAGGATATGGCCTTTCTGGTCATCGCCCTGATCAATTCCCTCATCGGCATCGTGCAGCAGGTGCGCTCCCGCGCCACGCTGGAGAAGCTGAGCCTGCTCAGCGAGGGCCGGGTAAAGGTGGTGCGGGACGGCCGCCTGGGCACCGTGGCGCTGCACAATCTGGTGCGGGAGGACGTGGCCGAGCTGGGCGCGGGCGACCAGATCCCCGCCGACGGGCCGGTGCTGACCGGTCAGGTCACGGTGAACGAGGCGCTCATCACCGGCGAGGCGGATCCGATCACCAAGAACCCGGGAGACCAGCTGCTCTCCGGCAGTTTTGTCATCTCCGGTAAGTGCCGGGCCAGAATGGAGCAGGTGGGGGAGGAGAGCTATGCCTCCCGCCTGGCACTGGAGGCCAAGGAGGACCGGGGAGCGGCCCGCTCCGGTATGATGAAAAGTCTGGACCGGCTCATCAAGGTCATCGGCTTTGCACTGATCCCCATCGGTGCGGCCCTGTTCTGCAATGAGTATCTGGCCCAGGGAGAGTCCTTTTCCACGGCGGTCACCTCCATGGTGGCGGCCCTGATCGGCATGATCCCCGAGGGGCTCTACCTGCTTACCAGCGTGGCCCTGGCGGTGTCGGTCATGCGCCTGGCCAGGCAGAAGACTTTGGTGCATGAGATGAGCGCCATCGAGACCCTGGCCCGGGTGGATGTGCTGTGCGTGGATAAGACGGGCACGGTCACGCTGCCGGATATGTCGGTGACAGATCTGGTGTGCCTGGACGAGGAGCGGTGGCCCCAGTCCCGGGTGGAGGAGGTCCTCAACGCCTACTACCGCTGCATGGACGCGGATAACGACACGGCCCGGGCCATGGCTGCCCGTTTTGACTGCCCCACCCGCTGGGAGGCTGCCGGGGTGGTCCCCTTCAGCTCCGCGAACAAGTGGTCTGCGGTGACCTTCAAGGGCGGTAACGGTGCCTGGGTGGTGGGCGCTCCGGAGTTTGTGCTGGGGGATGCCTATGCCGCGGTGAAGCCGGCGGCGGAGCCCTATCAGGCGGCGGGCAGCCGGGTGCTGCTGCTGGGCAGATGTACCGGCACGCCCACCCAGGCGGGCCTGGGGGGCGCGGTGGAGCCGGTGGCGCTGGCAGTGCTGTGCAACCCCATCCGGCCGGAGGCAAAGGAGACCTTTGAGTACTTTGCCCGGCAGGGGGTCAGCGTGAAGGTCATCTCCGGCGACAACCCGGAGACGGTGTCCAACGTGGCCCTGCAGGCGGGCATACCGGGGGCGGAGCGCTATATCGACGCCGGATACCTCCGGGAGGGCGTGGATTATGCCCAGGCCGTGCGGGACTACACGGTATTCGGCCGGGTGACCCCGGACCAGAAGCGCAAGCTGGTGAAGGCCCTTCAGCGGGAGGGACATACCGTGGCTATGACGGGGGACGGCGTGAACGACGTGCTGGCCCTCAAGGACGCAGACTGCGGCATCGCCATGGCCTCCGGGTCCGAGGCGGCCTGCCAGGTGGCGGAGCTGGTACTGCTGAACTCCGATTTTTCCGCCCTGCCCCACGTGGTGGAGGAGGGGCGGCGGGTCATCAACAACATCCAGCGCTCGGCGGCGCTGTACCTGGTGAAAAACATCATGTCCTTCTTCCTGGCACTCATCACCCTGTTTGCCGGGTTTCCCTATCCCTTTGTGCCCATCCAGCTCTCTCTCATCAGCGCCCTCACCATCGGCGTGCCCTCCTTTGTGCTGGCGCTGGAGCCCAACCACGAGCTGGTGCGGGGCAGCTTTATGCGCAATGTGCTCCGCCGGGCGCTCCCGGGGGGGCTGACGAATATCATGCTCATTGTGGGCATTGAACTGTTTACCCTGGCCTTTACCTTCCAGCGGGCCACCCTCTCCACCCTGGCCACAGTGCTTATGGGCTTTGTGGGGCTGCTGGTGCTTTACTATGTGTCCAGGCCCCTGGACGGCAAGCGCTGGGCGCTGCTGGGGGCCATGACCGCGGCGATGCTGGCGGCGGTGCTCTTCTTCGGCTCCTTCTTTGACCTGGTGCCTCTGGACTTTCAGTCCGCTCTGGTGATCGTGGTATTTCTCATCATGGCCCCCTCGGTGATCTGGGTGTTCGAGAGCCTGTTTGAGCGGATCAGCCGGCTGATTCTCAGCAGAGAGAGCCGCAGAGGTCCGAAAAAGAAGCGGCGCGCCGTGTGAACAAAACCGAATAAAAGGAGCGGGAGAGACCGGTTTGAGGTCTCTCCCGCGTGTTTTTTATGGGGCGGCGGTCACCTCTGCAGCCCGCTCCGGTGGGCCCGGCGCAGGGGCCGGATGAGCAGGGCCGTGAGGGCGGCGGCGAGCACGTCGGCAATGGGGGCGGCCCACAGCACCAGCCCGCACAGGATGCTGAGCGTCAGGGCGCTGCCCACCGCCCGCCGGTCGGTGCCGGCGTCGCCGCGCCCCAGGGACAGGGAGAGCAGGGCGGCGGCGCCGTCGCCGATGAGCAGAGAGACGGCCAGGGCGATCACAGTGAAGGGGTAGACCACATTGGTGGCGGCATTGCCCAGATACCCGGCGGCGGACTGGCCGATGAAGATCTGGTCTACGATGTTGTACAGCGCCCCCACCAGCAGGGACAGGGTGCAGGGCACGGCAAATTTGGGCAGCAGCCTGCGGATGGGCGCCTGCCCCAGATAGGCGGCGTTTTCAGATTCGGTTGACATAAATACACAGCTCCTTCCGGAAAAATCACAGCGTGCGGCCCCCGGGAACTTCCCGATAGACCACGCGCTTTTCAGGCAAGCTGGATTTACGTCTATGGACACGCACACACGTACCAGTGAGGTATTATACCACAGACAGGACAGAAATGTAAGGAAAAATTTCAGCCCCGCGCGGCCAGCAGCGCCTCCACCTGGCGCAGCTGCTCCGGGGTATTGACCCCCAGCATCTCCTCGGGGGCGCAGGTGTCGCACAGGCTGACCCGGCCGCCCCGGGCCAGAATGAGGGCGGGCACATCGGTGAGGTAGAGCTCCCCCTGGGCGTTGCTGTCGGAGAGCCGGTCCAGCACGGCCAGCAGCGCGGAGACCCGAAACACATAGGTCCCGGTGTTCACCTCGGTGACCGCGGCCTGCGCCGGGGTGCAGTCCCGCGCCTCTACGATGCGCAGGAACGCGCCGGAGGTGTCCCGCAGGATCCGGCCGTAGCTGCCGCCCTCCTCCAGCCGGGCGGAGAGCAGGGTGCAGTCGCTGCCGGAGGTCAGGTGGGTGCGCAGCAGGGAGAGATAGGTCTCCCGGCCCATCAGGGGCACGTCCCCGCAGCAGACCAGCACATGGCCGTCGGGGTCGTTCAGCAGGGGGGCGGCGTACTGGACGGCGCCGCCGGTGCCGTTTAAGGTCTCCTGCACGGCAAAGGGGTAGTCCGGGAAGGCGGCGCGCACTTTCTCCCGCTCATAGCCGATGACAAGAATGGTGCTCTCC
>CAKUHW010000059.1 GCA_934659415.1 uncultured Oscillospiraceae bacterium | reverse complement strand
CCCGTAGGGAAACGGGCCGCTGTCTCAGCGGCCCGAAAAGCGGCAAGGGCAGAGCCCTGCGGTCCGCTCACTCCACCAGGCCGTTCAGCAGGCGGATGAGGTTGCCGCCGGAGAACAGGGAGAGCACCGGGGTGGAGGGCTGGCGGGGGACAAGCCCGGCCAGCTGCCCCAGCCAGACCAGAAGGAGGACCACCAGGGCCCCCTTGACCAGCCCCAGCACCGCGCCTCCCGCCCGGTTGGCGGCGGACAGCACCGGCAGGCGGCAGGCCAGGTCCAGCAGCCGCCCCAGCAGGGTCCACAGCAGCAGGACCACCAGGAAGCCCGCGGCGAAGAGGGCGGCCTTGGCGACAAGGTCTGCCAGATATTCGGACAGGGAGAGGGCGGCGTTTCCGGCGGTCTCCCGGATCTTATCGGTCTGCACCGCGTCCTCCAGCAGGTCGGTGAGACCCTTGTAGAGGTCGGCGCTCTTCACCTGCCGCAGCAGGTCGTCCAGGGAGAGGGCGGCAGTCTCCCCGGGCAGCTCACCCTCCGGCGTATCACCGCCGCTCTCCGGGGAGGGGGAGGGCTCCGCCGTCACGGCGGGGTCGGGATCGCTGCGGCCAAGGCCGGTGACGGTCTCGTAAATGCCCGGCTGGATGAGGCCGCTCACCGGCTGATACAGGGCGGAGGAGAGCAGCCGCGCCCCGAAAAAGGCGATGAACAGCCCTGCCAGGCCGAAGAGGGTGAGCACCAGCCCCTTGCGGGCCCCCCGCAGGACGAAGAAGAGCAGGATGAGGATGATGGCGGCGTCAAAGAGATAGGCGGTCATGGCAAAAGCTCCTTTCCGAAGGGATCAGGGGACATAGCAGCGGGCGGCGTTCTGGGCGATGAGCACGGCGGAGCCGTCGGCCTGCATGAGCACGCTCCTGGCCCCCTGGGTGTCTGTCAGGGAGGCGTAGAGGGTGAGGTCCCGGGTGTAGAGATCCAGCCGGTTGCCGGTGAGCACCGCCAGATAGCGCCCGGCGGCGGACAGGGAGAGCACCTGCTCCCGTATCTCCAGGGTATGCCGCGTCCCGTCCTGCAAGACCACCCACAGCTCCCCCTGACTGCCCGACTGATACTTGCCCAGCAGGGCGGCGGCAAAGCCGTCCCCCGCCAGAGTATACTGCTTGAGATAGCGCCCGTCCCAGTCCGCGGTGACCGTCTGCCCGTCCCGGCCCAGAACGCCCAGGCCCTGGTCGGTGAGAGCCCAGACCCGGTCGGCGGTGTGGCGCAGCTCCAGCACCGCGCCGGAGCCCAGGGAGCGGACCAGGTCGGGGGCATAGGCCCCGCCCTGCGCGGCGTTCAGCGCGTACAGGGACAGGGCGGAGGCAAAGGTCCCGTCCTGCTGGCCGATGGTGACGATGGCCAGCGTTTTGCCGTCGTCGGAGAGGGCGGCGTCCAGCACATAGGCGGAGGTGAGGCGGACGGTGGCCAGAGGGGCGCAGGAGGCGTCGTACACGGTGACCTCCCCCCGGGAGCTCCCCGGCTGGGTGACCACCGTGAGCAGTCCGTTTTTGTTCAGCCGGGCGGAGAGGATGCCCTCCAGTCCCGTGCCGGTCCACACCAGCTGGCGCCGGCTGAGCACATACAGCTCGCTGCCGCCCACGTCGTACACCACGGCGGAGGTCCCGCCGCAGGCGATGGCGGGGTGCTCCATGTCCACGGGCTGCTCCACATAGCGCGTGCCGCTGCCGGAGTAGAGGGAGAGGGTGTTGCGGGAGCAGACCAGCAGGTCCCCGTCCACCAGGGCGAAGCTGTCCTCCGCGTCCCCGTCGAAGGGGAAGGCCTCAGCCTGGCCGCTGTCGCTGAGGAGCATGGTGCGGTAGCGGAACCAGCGCTTGATGCTGTCTGCGTTCAGCCTGTCCCGCCAGACCACGGCGGCCACGGCGCCCAGGGCGACCGCGACCACCAGCAGGGCCGCCAGCAGCCGCAGGAGCAGGCGGCCCGGCTTTCTTCTGCCCCCGCCCGTTTCCTCCGGGACGCTGTTTTTTTCGGTGTCGGGTCTATCCATAGCAGGTTCCTCCAGACCGGTCTGTCAAAAACGGATGGGCGGCGGGCCAAGGGCTTTGCAACCCCCCTTGTGTAAAGGGGGGAACAGTCGGCGTTCTTTGCCGACAGGGGGGGATTGTTGCCGGAGGAAAGGCGGGCGGCCACGGTAACAACCCCTCAGTCAGCGCTGCGCGCTGACAGCCATGGGGCCCCCGAACGAACCCAGCGGAGCGGTTCGTTTGGGGAGAGGAGGCACAAGGGAGCGGGCGGCGTTTCGGGCGAACTTCAGCCCGGAACAGAGCAGAGCGGACTTTGCGCCGACGATGCACAGGGGAGCTTAAGGGCCTGGTGCGGCCCGGCCTGTTCCCACCCGGTCAGAGCACGTCCTCGTCGTACCAGAGACCGGTCATGTACAGACCGTCGGGCGGGGCGGTGGGCCCGGCCAGAGTGCGGTTGCGGGAGGCCAGAATGGCGGGGATGTCCTCCGGGGCCAGCTTGCCCTCGGCGGCGTAGATGCAGGTGCCCACCATGGCCCGCACCATGTTGTAGAGAAAGCCGTCGGCGCACACCCGGCAGGAGATCACCTTGTCCTGCCGCTCCACCTCAAAGTAGTACACGGTGCGCACGGTGGTGCGGGTCTCGGTGCCCACGGAGCGCACGGCGGCGAAGTCATGGGTGCCCACGAACCGGGCCGCCGCCCGGGCCATGATCCCCTCGTCCAGCAGGCGGGGGTAGAACCAGACACGGTTTACATAAAACGGGTCCCGGATGCGGGAGTTGTAGATCTTGTAGGTGTACTCCTTTTTGCGGCAGGAGCTGATGGCGTTGAACCCGTCCGGCACCTGCACGGCCCGGGAGACCACGATGTCGTCCGGCAGCACGGTGTTCACCGCCAGGGGCAGCCGGTCCAGGGGGATGCGGGAGTCGGTGCGAAAGTTGGCCACATACACCGTGGCGTGCACCCCCGCGTCCGTGCGCCCCGCGCCGGTGACCTTCACCGGGTGGCCCACCACCTCGCTGAGGGCCTTTTCCAGCGTCTCCGCCACGGTGACGCCGTTTTTCTGCACCTGCCAGCCATGGTAGGCGGTGCCGGTATAGCTCAGACGCAGGGCGATGTTCTTTTCGTACACGGCAGCCGCCGCCTTTCTTTTGTGATCTGGTACGGGACCGTGCTCCGCCCGCCGCGCGGGCGGACAACCCCTCAGTCAGCTCCGCTGACAGCCATGGGGCCCCGAACGAACCCAGCGGAGCTAAGGGCTTTTCTCGCCCCCCCCTTGTGTAAAGGGGGGACAGTCGGCGTCCTTTGCCGACAGGGGGGATTGTCGCCGGAGGGAAAGCGGGCGGCAACGGTAACAACCCCTCAGTCAGCTCCGCTGACAGCTCCCCTTGCACAGGGGAGCTTAAGGGAACGGCCCTTTGGCCTGCCTGTTTTGGGTGCTGCGCCCTCGCAGGGCAAGGGCTCTGCCCTTGCCGCTTTTCGGGCCGCTGGGGACAGCGGCCCCTACGAGAGGACAGGGGGCCTGTAGGGGCCGATGTCCTCATCGGCCCGCGCCTTGGCTCTCCCAAAGGGAGAGCCAAGGGCCGTCAAGAGAGTCTGCCGCGTTCGTAGCGGGCAGATGATATCCGCCCCCGCGGTCAAAACACGGACCCCGGCGGCAAACAACGGCCTGGGCGGTCAACTTACCTGCACCTTACAATCCCAGCCTGCCCAACAAGCCGATGCCCACGGCCAGGGCGGCGGAGCAGAGCATGAACAGCGCGTCCCCCCGGCCGAAGCGGAGCACGTTCAGCCGGGTGCGCCCCTCGCCGCCGTGGTAGCAGCGGCACTCCATGGCGGTGGCCAGCTCGTCCGCCCGGCGAAAGGCGGAGATGAACAGGGGCACCAGCAGGGGCACCAGGGCCCTGGCCTTCTGGAAGAGGTTCCCGCTGTCGAAGTCCGCGCCCCGGGCCCGCTGGGCGGACATGATCTTGTCGGTCTCCTCAATGAGGGTGGGGATGAAGCGCAGGGCGATGGACATCATCATGGCCAGCTCGTGCACGGGTATTTTAATCTTTTTCAGCGGGGAGAGCAGCCCCTCCAGCCCGTCGGTGAGGGCCAGAGGAGAGGTGGTGTAGGTGAGCAGGAAGGTGCAGGAGATGAGCATCAGGATGCGCAGGATCATGAAAAAGGCGTGGAGGACCCCCTCATAGGTGACGGTGAAGATCCAGAAGCTCACCAGGGTGCGCCCGGGGGTGTAGAGCATATTGAGAATGCCGGTGAAGATCAGCAGGAACACCACCGGCTTCATGCCCCGCAGCAGGGCCCTGGGCTTGACCCGGGACAGGATCAGTACCCCCGCCAGCACCGCCAGCAGGATGGCGTAGGTGACAAACCACTCCGCCAGGAACAGGGCTACGATATAGGCGATCAGGCCGATGAGCTTGGCCCGGGGGTCCAGGGTGTGGATGGGGGAGTCGCCGGGGAAGTACTGCCCCAGGGTGATATCCTTCAGCATGTCAGACCCGCCCCCCTTCGCGCAGCCGGGCCAGAATGGCGTCCCGGGCCTGCTCCACGGTGTACACCCCGGCGGGGACGTCCGCCCCCAGGGCCCGCAGGCGGCTGAACAGCCGGGTCATGGCGGGCATGCCCAGGCCGATGGCCTCCAGCTCCTCCCCGTGGGCGAACACCTGGGCGGGCGCGCCGGAGAAGGGGATGCGCCCGTCGTGGAACACCACCAGGCGCTCCGCCTCCCGGGCCACCTCGTCCATGGAGTGGGACACCAGCACGATGGCCGCCCCCTGCTCCCGGTGGTAGGTACGGATGTTGTCCAGAATCTGGGCGGCGCCGGAGGGGTCCAGCCCGGCGGTGGGCTCGTCCAGAATGAGCACCCGGGGCTCCATGGCGATCACCCCGGCGATGGCCACCCGCCGCTTCTGCCCGCCGGAGAGCTCGAAGGGGGATTTCTCCAGGGTGTCCTCCCCCAGGCCCACGAACCGGGCGGCCCGGCGGACCCGGCGCTCCACCTCGGCCTCGTCCAGCTTCATGTTCTTCGGGCCAAAGGCGATGTCCTTGTACACGGTCTCCTCAAAGAGCTGGTACTCCGGGTACTGGAACACCAGCCCCACCTGGAAGCGCACCTGGCGGGTGCGCTCCTTGGAGCTCCAGATGTCTTCCCCCTGAAAGAGCACCTGGCCGGAGGTGGGCTTCAGCAGGCCGTTGAGGTGCTGAATGAGGGTGGACTTGCCCGAGCCGGTGCGCCCGATGACAGCCAGGTACTCCCCGGCCTCCACGCTCAGGTCGATGCAGTCCAGGGCGGTGTGCTGAAAGGGGGTGCCCTGGCTGTAGATATGGGTCAGTTGTCTTGTCTCAAGAATGGGCATAGAAAGACTTCCTCAGCGCTTCATTAGAATGGGGGCGAGCACGGCGGCGCAGGCGTCGGTGTCCAGGGCGTTCAGGGGAAGGTCCAGCCCGGCACGGCGCAGCTCGTACAGCAGGGCCACCGGCTCCGGGACCTCCAGCCCCAGCGCCCGCAGGCCCTCCACGTCCTGAAAGACCTCCCGGGGGGCGCCGTCGGCGGCGATGCGCCCGTCGTGCATCACGATCAGCCGGTCGGCCTGGGCGGCCTCGTCCATGTGGTGGGTGATGAGCACGGCGGTGATGCCGTTTTCCCGGTTCAGCCGCTTCACGGTGTCCAGCACCTCCCGGCGGCCCACCGGGTCCAGCATGGCGGTGGGCTCGTCCAGCACGATGCAGCGCGGGCGCATGGCCAGCACTCCGGCGATGGCCACCCGCTGCTTCTGCCCGCCGGAGAGCAGGTGGGGGGCATGGCGGGTGAAGGCGGTCATGCCCACGCACTCCAGGGCCTCGTCCACCCGGCGGCGGATCTCCGGGGAGGGCACGCCCAGGTTCTCCGGGCCGAAGGCCACATCCTCCTCCACCACGTTGGCCACGATCTGGTTGTCCGGGTTCTGGAACACCATGCCCACCTGGCGGCGGATGTCCAGCAGGAGAGACTCGTCGGCAGTGTCCAGCCCGGCCACGTACACCTTGCCCCCGGAGGGCAGCAGGATGGCGTTCATGTGCTTGGCCAGGGTGGATTTGCCCGAGCCGTTGTGGCCGAGAATGGCCACGAAGCTGCCCGGGGCGATGGACAGGGACAGGTCGTCCAGCACGGTGGGGGCCGCCCCCTCCTCCGTGGTGTAGCGGAAGGTGAGATGTTCGGTTTTGATGATGGGTTCTGTCATAGCGCGCTCCTCTGGCCGGTCATGGCCGTGAAAACTGCCGTCAGGTCCGGGTCCACCGGCCGGTGGCGCCGCAGGGCAGGGCCAGGCCGCTGACCGTGACGGGCAGGCCCAGCTCGTCGGACACGGTGTGTCCGCCGTATTTTTTGCCCACCACGGACTGGAGGACATAGGTGAGCACGGAGGGGGCCAGGCCGGTGGTGTAGGAGTTGAGAATGACGAAGAGGGGGTCGTCCGAGAGCACGCCGGACACCAGCTCCACAAAGGGGTAGAGGTTCTCCTCCAGCTTCCATACCTCGCCGGAGGGGCCCCGGCCGTAGCTGGGGGGGTCCATGATCAC
>CAKUHW010000058.1 GCA_934659415.1 uncultured Oscillospiraceae bacterium | reverse complement strand
TCCCTGTCCTCTTGTAGGGGCCGCTGTCCCAGCGGCCCATGGCAAGGGCAGAGCCCTTGCCCTACTTTCCCGGCGCGGGAAAAGCAGGCCCAGGGTCGCGTCCCGCCCGCCGCTGCGGGCGGACAATCCCTCAGGCGCTTCGCGCCAGCTCCCATCCCCTCTTGACATCCGGGCGAAAGTGGTACAAAATAGGTGTGATTAGATCTCGTCCCCGGAATGCGCGGGCGTCCGGATCTGACATCACCGCAGTGGGGAGGATCGTTTTCCTATGACGCTTTCCATGCTGAAGGAATTTGTAGTCCTGGCGGAGTGCCGGAATTATACCGCGGCGGCCAACCGGCTGTTTATCAGCCAGCCCACCCTGAGCAAGCACATCAGCGCCATGGAGGAGGAGCTGGGCCTGCCCCTTGTGGAGCGCACCCGCCACGCCACCAAGCTGACCGAGGCGGGCCAGCGGCTTCTGAGCGCCGCCCAGAAGATCACCGAGACCTACGACGCCGCCCTGTCCGACCTGACCCACTACTCCGCCGGCATTTCGGGGGAGCTGACCCTGGGCATCCTGTTCCACGATGCCACCAACATCGTCGCCCCGGTGATTCACGCCCTCTCCAAGGAGCTGCCCACCATCAAGATCACCATTCAGAGCCACCAGCCGTCCACCTCCATGAACGCCCTGCTGGCCGGCTCCATCGACATTGCAGACGTCTTTTACACCGATGACATCGCCGCCCGGCGCTCCCTGTGCTTCCACAGCTTCTGCTCGGAGAGCTTTTCCGTGCTGCTCCCCCGGGACCATCCCCTGGCCGCCAGGGAGGCCGTCTATCTGGAGGACCTGAACGGGGAGCCCTTCGTGTGGCACCGGTCCGACCCGCCCCTCACCAACTATGAGCGGAAGTTTCTCAAGGCCCACAAGGTGCGCCCCTCCCAGGAGTTCTATGTGGATCAGGTGGACGCCCTTCCCCTCTCGGTGGCCCTCCACCACGCGGTGTCCATCGTCAACCGGCGGGCCTCCAATCTGCTCAACTCCAACATTCTGGTGCGGGATCTCGCAGACAAGGACTTCCGGGTGAATATCGCCTTCGCCTGGAAAAAGAGCAACAGCAAGCCCTGCCTGCGCCCCTTTGTGGACGCCCTGAAGCAGTATACCGCGGCTCGCGCAGTACAGGGCGTATTATGACTCACCGTATAATACAGAATGCAATAATGCCGGGAGCCATTTTGGCTCCCGGCATTTTGCCGGCCTGTATGAGGGAGGGAGGAAGACCAGGCCGGGGGAAGAGGCTCAGGCCCAGGTATCGTAGATCTTCTGCATCTCCTCGTCGCTGCTCAGGGACATGAAGACCAGAACGGTGTCCAGCAGCATCACGATGCACAGCAGCGCCATGCAGAAGGCCTCGAAGTATTCGAAGGGAGCCAGGGGAATGTTGGCGGACATGCTCACCATGTTGCGGCTCACAGCGCGGCAGGCCATGGCATAGCAGGAGTAGCTGCACACGCCGGAGATGGCCGCGCCCAGGAAGGTGCCCACGCCGTACAGAGAGATGGCCAGGCGGCGGGGCAGGACCTTCAGCAGCATGCCCACGGCGATGTGGGACTTCTCCACCTGCACATAGGCCATGGAGGCAAAGACGATGACCGACAGCCAGAGCTGGGTGATGTCATAGTCGCCGGGGATGGGGCTGTCAAAGAAGTAGCGCAGGATAATGTCCACCACGATAAAGATCACGCCCAGGAACAGCCCGATGAAGCTGATGGCGCCGACCACACGGCTGATGCCGGAAAAGGCTTTGTATACTTTCTTCATTGCCGTGTTCCCCCTTAGTAGGAAATGATCGTGGGCAGCCATTCAGCCAGCGCGGGGAAGGCCGTGACCAGGATGATCAGCAGCGCGTAGCTGACAATGAACGGCGCGCAGCCCCGGAACACTTCCTCCAGCCGCGTTTTGGACACGCCCGCGATCACATAGGAGCACAGGCCCACCGGCGGCGTGATCTGGCCCAGGGAGCAGACCAGCGTGACCATCACGCCGAACCAGAGCTTGCTGAAGCCAAGGCTCAGGACCATGGGCAGGAAGATGGGGACCGTCAGCAGGGTGATGGCGGTGCCGTCCATGATGCAGCCCAGGAAGATGTAGATGAGCACCAGACCGGCAATGATGATGTACTTGGACACGTGCAGGCCGGACACCAGGGTGGACATCATGGCGGGCAGCTGGGTGATGGTGATGAAGTAGCCGAAGATACCGGCGCCCACGATGACCATGAAGCTCATGCCGAAGGCCTTGACGGACATCTTGATGGCCTCAAACAGGGTCTTGCCGTGCATCTTGCCGTTGATGATCATGATGACCAGGCAGATGAAGCAGCCCACGGCGGCGGCCTCGTTGGTGGTGATCAGGCCGCTCATCATGCCGCCGATGACCACGCCGAACAGGATGAGGGCGCCGATGAAGCCCTTCAGGGCGAACAGGCGCTCCTTCCAGGAGAAGTGCTCCTTCTCGGGGGCCACGCTGGGGTCCTTCTTCACCCACAGCACGATGGTCACGATGAGCATCACCGCCAGGATCAGGCCGGGGATGATGCCGGAGATGAACAGAGAGCCGATGGACTCCTCCGCCACGGAGGCGAACAGGATCATGGAGGAGCTGGGCGGGATGAGGAAGCCCAGGGGGCCGCCGGCGGCTACGCAGCCGGTGGACAGGCGGTCGGCATAGCCGTACTTCCGCATCTGGGGGATGGCCACGGTGCCCATGGTGGCGGCGGTGGCCTGGGCGGAGCCGCAGATGGCGCCGAACAGAGCGCTGGAGGCCACCGTGCCGCAGGCCAGGCCGCCGGGCAGCCAGTTCAGCCATTTACGGCCGCTGTCGTACAGGTCGCCGGAAATGCCCGACACATAGGCGTAGTTGCCCATGAGGATGAACAGGGGTACAACGGAAAGGGTATAGTTTGTGGCGTTGCCGTGGGAGGCAATGCCCAGAATGCTCACTGCGCTGGTAAGGCCGCCGGCCAGGACGTACCCCACAAAGCCGGAGAACATCAGCGCCAGGCCAACGTGCATACCAATGGCCAGTGTGATAAACAGAACAAGCAAGGCGATGGCGACCACCCAACCCATCTGCATATGCGTCACCTCTTCAGATCGTTTTTGCTCGGGCGGCTCCGGAGACCGGAGCCGCCCTTGTGTTTTGTCAGTCCGCAGCGGCTGGGCCGCAGGGTACTTACTTGTTGTTGGCGGCGATGGCGTCCATCACGGCGGTCAGGTAGGTCTCGCCGTCCTCCAGCACGGAGACGTAGTCATGCCACACGCCCTGGGCCAGGGAGTAGAACTCGTCATAGGCCTCCTGGGTGGGCTCCACCAGCTCGCAGTTGCCGGCGTCCACGTTCTTCTTGATGTAGGCGGCCTCAGCGGCGTCCAGAGCCTGGGCGAACTTCAGGGAGCCGGTGCGCTCGGACACGGCGAGGATTGCGTTCTGCTGGTCGGTGCTGAGCTTGGCCCAGGCGGAGTCGCTGATCATGATGAACTGGGACACGCGGAAGAGGTTCATGCTCAGGAAGTAGGGGGTAGTCTCAGCCAGGTTGAAGGACTCCACGCCGGACCACTCGAAGATGTAGCTGTCGATGACGCCCTTCTCCAGGTTGGTGTAGATGTCGGGGGGGCCCATGAAGGTGGGGCTGCCGCCGCAGGCGGAGACCCAGTTGGCGATACCGCCGGCGATGGAGCGGACCACGTCGCCCTTCATATCCGCAGCGCAGGTCTTCTTCACCTTGGAGCCCAGAACACCGGCGGGGGAGGAGTTGGCGATGAGCATCCGGGCATTGCCGAAGTCGCCCTGGATCTTGTCGCCCCAGCCGTTCTCATACACGTCCCAGATGGCGTTGGTGCCGTCCTCGGAGCTGTCCATGCCGGTCATGGGCAGAGAGAAGGTATCCAGATAGTTCAGCACGCCGGAGAACATGCCGCAGGTGGCCCACTGCAGATCGGCGATGCCGGAGTCCAGCAGGTCAAAGCCGGAGTTGGTGGAGCCGAGGGCGTCGCTGGGATACTGGGTGATCTTCACGGTGCCGTTGGTGGCCTCGTAGATCTCGTCAGCCCAGGCCTGGATCGCCTTGGCCGTGGGGGTGGTGGAAGCGTTGTTGTGGTTCAGCTTCAGCTCGATCTTCTCACCCACGAAGCTGTCGCCGGTGCTGCCGGAGGCGCTGGGGGAAGCGGGATCGTTGGAGCCGGAGGGCTTGCTGCCGCCGGAGCAGGCTGCCAGGGCGAACACCATTGCAAGCGTCAGAACCAGAGCAAAGATCTTTTTCATTGTTTTGGAACCCCTTTCACTTTTCACACTCTTGCGTCATTAGGCTGTTTTGACACGACGGCCTCTGAAACGCGGCGGCCTTACTTTACGGTTATGTGCAAAACCGACGAAGCACTGCCGCCTCATGGTCCCATAATAGCAAATTTCGACGGAGAATGGAAATGATGAATTCCGCATTTTGTTATGCCGTATTGGAATAACAAATCTTCGGCGGCCAAACCCGGAAAGATTTGGGCCGCAACAGCTTCCCATGGTTTGTCAAAAAATTTGCATCCCTTTGTGAAAAATAGCGCAAAAAATCAGCTCCATTCCGCTACAATGCTTCATCTTGACGAAGGGCCGAAAATCATGTACGGTTATCGTGACACGACGCCACCCTGCGCCCCCGGCTCCTCCGCCGCCGGCGCTGCAAACGCAATCAAATCGGTACGCTATTTTCTTTTTGTGCAGAAAAGGATTGGTTTCATGAAAGCATTTGTATTCGGCGGAGCCGGTCTTCTGGGCTCCACCTCGGCGTTCCTTCTGGCAAAAGAGGGGCTGTGCGACGAGATCGTGCTCTGTGACCTCTTCGCGGACAAGGCCAAAAACCACGCCATGGATATGAGTCAGGCCGTCTATGCGGTGAGCAAGACCAAAATCACCGCCGGGACTCTGGCCGACATGGCGGGAAGCGGCCTTGTGATCTCCGGCTTTTCCATCCCCACCACCAACCCCGGCGCCTGGACCTATGACGACACAAAGCGCTCCCTCCCGGTGCTCCGCGAGCTGGCGGAGGCCCTGCGCACCTACGCGCCCAATGCGGTAGTAGTCTCCATGACCAACCCCCTGGACGCCATCAACTACACCCTCTGGAAGCTGTCCGGGCTGCCCCGGCGGCAGTTCATCGGCTTCTCCTTCAACGACTCCCTGCGGATGCGCTGGGGGATCGGCAACTACCTCGGCATCTGCCCGCAGCACATCCGGTGCGCCAGCATGGGCGAGCACGGGGGTCAGAAGGTGCAGATCTACAGCCACGTGGAGATCGACGGCGCCCTGCGCCCCTTCACGGAGGAGGAGGTCCGCGCCAGCGACGCCCTGCAGAAGAGCTTCTGGGATGAGTTCTATCCCCTGGGCGCGCTGCGCACCGCGGGCTGGACCTCGGCCATGGGCATGCTGGAGGTGGTGGAGCACATCGCGGGCCGCAGGACGGGCTATGTGGGCTGCTCCTGCGTGCTGGACGGCGAGTACGGCCTGAAGGACCTGAGCATCGGCGTCCCCGCCCATCTGGGCCCGGGTGGGGTGGAGAAGATCGAGGAGTTCGATCTGAACGAGCGCGAGCGCGCCGGCTTCTACGGTGCGGCAGAGAACATCCAGAAGGTCATCGCCCAGACCTTCACCGCCATGGACCCCGCCGCCGGGCAGTAAGCGGCAGCGGGCTGGCCCTGGTAAAAAGCAGCGATCCTGCCGGAGATCAGCTCTCCGGCAGGATCTTTTTGTCTTTGCCTCATTGTCTCTGTTGTCGTTTCGGCTTCGCCGGGCGCGCCCGGTGACAATCCCTCAGGCGCTTCGCGCCAGCTCCCTTTACACAAGGGAGCTTAAGGGCAAAGGGCACCGCGGTCCGCGGCGAACCCTGCACGCTTCTTTGACGGCTCCCTCCCGGTTGGGTCCCGCCCAGCCCACGGCTTGGCCCGCCCGGGGCGGTCGGTATCCTACTGGGTGTCGGTCTCGGTTCAGGCCCTTGCCCTTCCCGGGCTTTTGTTAGGGCTTCCCTTTGAGGTATGGTTTTGGTTTGGGTTATTGTTTTAGTTTTAGTTTTGGTTTTAGTTTGTATCCCACTGGTATGCGACTGGGATGCGACTGGGATGCGACTGGGATGCCGCTGGGATGCCTTTCGGGCAGAGCGGCAAGGGCAGAGCCCTTGCCCTGCGGGACGATGCAGCAGGTCACAGACCCTTGGCTCTCCCTTTGGGAGAGCTGTCGCCGGAGGCGACTGAGAGGGTCCTGCGGCCTTGCTTACCCTCTCCGTCCTCGCTGCGCTCGGCCACCTCTCCCATAGGGAGAGGCAAGGGCTTTGCCGGGCCCATGCCCCCCTTGTGTAAAGGGGGGACGCCAGCGCCCTTCGCTGGCTGGGGGGATTGTCACCGGACCAAAGACGGGCCGCCACGGCAACAATCCCTCAGGCGCTTCGCGCCAGCCATGGGGTCCCCGAACGAACCCAGCGCAGCGGTTCGTTTGGGGAGAGGAGGCGCAAGGGAGCGGGCGGCGTTTCGGGCGGTCTTCAGCCCGGAACAGAGCAGAG
>CAKUHW010000057.1 GCA_934659415.1 uncultured Oscillospiraceae bacterium | reverse complement strand
TGAAGAAGTACATCGGCGCCTATGCCGCCGCCATGGGCGGGGTGGACGCCATCATCTTCACCGCCGGCGTGGGCGAGAACAGCGCCGAGCAGCGCATGGCCATCGCCTCCGGCCTGGAGTTCATGGGCGTGAAGATGGACCCCGATGCCAACAACCTCCGGGGCAAGGAGGCGGTCATCTCCGCCGCCGACTCCAAGGTGAAGGTCCTGCTGATCCCCACCAACGAGGAGCTCATGATCGCGCTGGATACCGCCGCGCTGGTCAAGTAAGAAAGCTATCTGGATCCAAAAAGATTCCCGCAGGGCAGCCCAAAAGGGCTGCCCTGTTTTTTTCGATCATGAGCTCCTCCCCCGCGCAAGCGGGGACCGGCGCTGCGCGCCGTACGAGTATTTTGCCACGGCAAAATCTCGGCGCAAGGCGAAATTCACTTTCGCCGCGCATCTCAGTCACTTCGGGGTCCCCGCCGGCCCTGCGCCGGTGGGGGATCGTCACCGGGGCACCGTTTTAACCTCATCGGCCCGCGTTCTTCTTCCCCTTGGCAGCAACCCCTCAGTCAGCGCTGCGCGCTGCCAGCTCCCCTTACACAGGGGAGCTCGGGGGAGCGGCCCTTTGGCCCGCCAATTTCGGGTGCTGCGCACCCGTAGGGCAAGGGCTCTGCCCTATCTTACCAGACGGGAGCCGGAATACAATAACGCCGTTGTTTAGAATTTTTCGAACGCAGGCTGAGTTTCGGTGCAAAGCAAAGGCGCGGCAGTGCCGCGCCCTTGCCTTGTCAAAAAAGCTTTTATTTGCCCAGGCTGCAATTCTTCTCGGTGGAACGGATGATGGACTGCTCCACCGCGTAGCGGAAGCGGTTCTCCTCCAGCGCGGTGACGCCCACGATGGTGGAGCCGCCGGGGGAGCACACGTTGTCCTTCAGCTGGTCGGGGTGGAGCCCTGACTCCAGCACCATGGCGGCGGAGCCCAGCACGGTCTTGGCGGCCAGGCGCAGGGCCTGGGCCCGGGGCACGCCCACCTGGACGGCGCCCACCGCCAGGGAGTCGATGAACATATAGGCGTAGGCGGGGGTACAGCCGCTGATGCTGCTGGTGATGTCGATGGCGGACTCGGGCAGGCGCTCAAAGTCGCCGGCCTTGGCAAGGCAGGTCCGGAACCGGGCGTACATCTCCTCGGTGACCTCGCTGCCGCCGGTGAGCAAAATCATCCCCTGCCCCACGGCCACGGGGGTATTGGGCATGATGCGGATGACGGGGACCTGAGTCTCCAGGCACTCCTTGATGGTGTCGGTGGTGATGCCGGCAGCGATGGTCACCAGAATCAGCTCTTTCCCGGCGCGCACGCGCTCGGTGACGGCGGGAGCGATGCCCCGCACCACATCGCGCATGACGTTGGGCTTGACGGCGAGGACCACCAGCTCGCAGCGGCGGACGATCTCGCTGTTGTCCGCGGCGGTCTCACAGCCCACCTGGGCAGCCAGCTCTGCGGCCTTCTCCGGCAGGTAGTCGGTGATGAGCACCTGCTCCGGCCCGATGGACTTCCCGGCGGCCACGATGAGGGCGCCGCCCATGTTCCCGGCGCCGATGAACCCGATCTTCTTCTCCATATTGACACGACCTCTCTTATTCTGAATTGCGGAAAGCGGCAGCAGCTTTATTGTAGCCCATCCGGCGCCGGGGCGCAATGCGGCCTGTTTCCTCTTTACCCCGGGGGACCTAACAAAGCTTAGGCTTCCCGGCCCAGGACCTTTCGCCCAAAGTGCAGGCCGCCGGATTTTACGGGATTGATCTTGATGTAGGACTCCGACGTGCCCAGAGGAAAGAGCAGGTCGATCAGCTGGGAATAGTCCGCCATGTCGGCGCAGCTTGCCTCCAGCAGCAGGGTGAAGCGCCCGGCCAGAAAGTGGGCGGATACGATGCGCGGCTCCTGCACCACCCACTCCAGAAAGCGGTCGATCTGCCCCAGGTTGCAGGTGAAGAGGATACTGGCGTTCACCGAGTTGCCCATCTTCACCGGGTCCAGCCGGGCGGTGTAGCCGGTGACGACGCCCGCGTCCTCCAGCTTGCGCACCCGCTCGCAGGTGGCGGGTACGCTCATGGGCAGGAGCTTGGCCAGCTTCTGCATGGAGATACGCCCGTCCTCCTGTAAAATGCTCAGGATCTTCTCATCCACATGGTCCATTTGCCTGCGTCCTCCCTCTGTTAGCTCCGGCGGGGGAAAAGCCTTCAAATCGTTAGCCCATCCCCCTGATCTCCAGGTGTTTTTCCATTCCGGACCCGCGCCGGACCGCCTATAATAGGGCACAGAAAGCGGCAAAGCGGCAAATTCAACAGCAGAATGACGGAAAACACCGTGCTTATACATTTTTCTAAATGCAATCATATCCAAACGGTTATGATAAATCATCCGTGCCGCCCGTCCCGGCGGCATGTTGGGAGCGTTTGCCCGGTTTATGTTTACCAAGATCTATTTTGCCGCGGTGGCGGCGGCGGGGCTGGGGTTTCTGGCGCTGCTGCTGTACCGGTGCATAAAGGAGCGGGCGCAGCTGAAGGCCGAGCCGGGAAATCCGCTCCTGCTGGCCCTCTACTCCGCGGCCCTGCAGTTCGTGACCGCCTTCGGCGTGTCCGACTTTTCCGTAAGCATCATCGTCTACCGCAGGCTTCATCTGGTGGAGGATGAGAAGCTGCCCGGCACCCTGCTCACCGCCTGCGTGGTGCCGGTGGCGGTGATGGCCCTGGGCTATCTGACCGTGGCCCGGGTGGAGGAGCTGACGCTGGCGGTGTGTGTGCTGTGCGGCATCGCCGGCGCCGTGGCGGGCACGCGCACCGTGTCCCGGCTGAATGCCTCCGCTGTGCGGCTGCTGATGGCCCTGGCGCTGCTGAGCGCGGCGGCCATGATGGTACTGCGGTCCCTGGGGCTGATGCCCGGCGGCGGCCACGCGGCGGGCTTTCACGGCTGGCGGCTGGCCATCACGGCGGCGGTCGCCTTCCTGCTGTCGGCGCTGAGCATGGGCGGCTTCACCGTCAGCGCCATGCTGCTGTGCTTTTTCTATGCCATGGCGCTGGAGCCGTCCGCAGCCTTTCCCCTGGCCATGGGCACCTGCTCCATCGCCTGTGCCTTCGGCGGGATCCGGTACGTCCGGCAGGGCAATTTCAGCAAAAAGCTTGCCCTGTATTCCAGCCTGTTCGGCGGTCTGGGGGCCTTTGTGGCGGTGCGGTTCGTCCACGGGCTGGATGTGACCGTGCTCCAGTGGCTCATCACCGCCGTAGCCCTGTACAGCGCATTCTCCCTTCTGCGGGAGTACCTGAGAGAGCATCACAAAACTGCCGTATCACCTGAGAAAGGAAGCGATGTCCATGTTTGAGCGCGATCCCCTGCTGTTCCGTCTGGAGGAGAACTACACCGCGGCGGAGCGCATGCTGTCCTCCCCCTGGTGGGAGCCGGAGTTCGCCGGCCTGTTTGACCCCGGCTTCACCGTCGACCTGCCCTTCGCCCCGCCCGGGATGGATCAGCACCTGGGCGTGGGCCAGCTGCTGCCCCACAAGGAGTGGCTGTGCCGCACGGTGTCCAACTGGTATGTGAAGGACCTGAAGCTGTACGGGCCCCGGGACCCCTTCGGCGACAAGTACATCGCCGTGCGCGTGGCCGGCGGCGACACCTTCTGGGGCGGACGGCCCGGCAAATTCGAAAGCCGCCACACCACCCTGCTCACCGTGAAGAACGGCAGGATCACCCACATGAAGGAGTGGTCCAACCCCCTGGCCTATCTCAGGGCCGCGGGTCTGGGCGTGCCCGCCTTCCGCCAGGTGCTGGACCGGGAGCACAACCCCCAGCCGGAGCCCGTCACCCTGGAGAGCATGGGGCTGGACCTCTCTCCCGAGGCCGCCTGCGCCCGGGCGGAGAACAACGTGCTGTCCTTCATCACCCTGGACTCCAAGGCCGCCGGGGCCAAGCGGGTCCTGTCCCCCGGCTTCCGCCACGCGGTGTGGAATGCGCCTCCCGATATGCTGGAGGAGTATCCGCCGGAGGACTTCGCCGCCTTTGACGCCTGGGTGTGGAAGAGCATCACCGGCTTCTGGGCCGGGCACCCGGATATGATCCCCTACGCCACCGACGACCCCCACTGCTACTTCCTGGAGGCCGGCGGCTACGGTCAGGTGGACTGGGTGGGCAACAACGCCCCGGGCGGCTACGGCAACCGCTACATCAAGTACATCGAGCTGGACGACGACGGCCTGCTGGCCCGGTGGGACGAGAATCTGAACCCCATCAGCAAATTCAACTCCATCAACCGTTCCCTGCCCACCTTCCCCTATCTCTATTGAGCCCCTGCCAAATTTGGTCTATCATAGAAAGGAGCACTGACATGGAAAAGCTGAGAGTCCGTCTGGAGGAAAACTACGCCGCCGTGGAGCGCATGATGAAGAACCAGTGGTGGCGGCCGGAGTTTGACGACCTGTTCACCGAGGACTTCACTCTGGACCTCCCCTACGCGCCCCCCGGCATGCCCCAGGGCATGTGCGTGGGACAGACCCTGGCCCACAAGTTCTGGCTGAACCGCACGGTGAAGACCTGGCACGTCCGGGATATGCGCCTGTTCGGGCCCCGGGACCCCTTCGGCGACAAGTTCATCGTCATCCGCTACGCCGGCGGCGACGTGTGCTGGGGCGGCCGGGACGGCAGCTTTGAGAGCCGCCACATCTCCCTCATCACCGTGAAGAACGGGAAGATCTCCCACATGAAGGAGTGGTTCAACCCCCTGAAGTACCTGGAGGGCGCCAGCGTGGAGCTGCCCAGGTTCCTCCAGACCCTGGACCCCGAAAAGGCCGGCCGGCTGCGGGGCGAGATCGGCCCCCGTCCCCAGTACGACATGAGCCCCGAGGCCATTGCCAAGCGGGCCTACGACAACGTCCACTCCTTCATTGAGCTGAACTTCTTTGAGGCGGTGAAGAAGCGCACCTACTCCGAGGACTACCGTCACGCCATCTGGAACGCACCCCCCAACATGCTGGAGGAGTATCCCCCCGAGCAGTATCATGTGTTCGACCTGTGGATCGAGGAGAGCCTGACCCGGGAGTGGCACGGCCACCCGGACATCATCCCCTACGCCACCGACGATCCCCACATCTACTTCTTCGAGAGCGGCGGCTACGGCATTGCCGAGTGGCTGGGCAACGGCACCGTGGGCGGCTACGCCAACCGCTACATGAAGTATCTGGAGCTGGACGACTGCGGTTTCATCAAGCGCTATGACGAGACCCTCAACCCCATCAACAAGATGAACTCCATCAACAAGCCGCTGCCCCCCTTCCCCTATATGTTCTGAGCCCGGAACACCGTTCCTGACCGAAAAAGACTGACTGGGAGGTACCACATGAAAAGAACGCCCGTTTACGAAAAGATCGACGAGACCTTTCGTCTGAGCAAAAAGGAGCTGGGCGGGTACGCCTTCGGCGATCTGGCCGGACAGACCCTCATCAACTTCGTCAGCACCTTTTTCCTGCTGTTCTGCACCGACTATCTGGGCATCGCCCCCAAGGTGGCCGGTACCATCTTCCTGGTGGCCCGGCTGTGGGACGCGGTGAACGACCCCATGATGGGCACCCTGGCCGACCACACCCACACCCGCTTCGGCAGCTATCGGCCGTACATCATCATCGGCGCGCCGCTGGTGCTCATCTCCTTTATCATGATGTTCACCAAGCCCGGCTTTGACGCCAAGGGCCTGCTCATCTGGGCCTACGTGGCCTATCTGCTGTACGGCACCTGCGCCACCGTCACCGGCGTGCCCTACGGCGTGCTGCCCAACGTCATCACCCTGAACCCCCGTGACCGGCAGATTCTGGGCGTCACCCGGGACTACGGCGCCAACATCGGCGGCTTCCTGGTGTCCACCTTCGGCACCATGATGATCCTCCACTTCAGCGGCGTGGGCGACGGCAAGACCATGACCGCCAAGGGCTTCCAGACCGTGGCCATCATCGCCGCCGTATTCGCGGTGGTGTGCTATCTGGTGGTGTTCTTCACCACAAAGGAGCGCGTGGCTCCCGCCAAGTCCACCGTGGGCTTCTTCAAGGGCATCGGCATCACCTTCCGCAACCGCCCCGCCCTGTGCCTGCTGCTGATGGGCTTCTGCTTCAACATGGCCATCCAGTTCAAGGCCAACATGACCGGCTATTACTGCATCCAGGTCATGGGCAACCCCAAGACCATCGGCACCCTGCTGACCCTGGTGTATACCCTGCCCCTCATCGGCCTGCTGTTCGTACCCAAGCTGATGACCGTCATCAGCCGGCGCACCTTCCTGTCCACCGCCGGTATCCTCACCGCCGTCAGCGGCATCATCAGCCTGATCGGCGGCACCAGCCTAGCGGCCCAGGTCATCTCCTCCGGCGTTCTGGGCCTGGCCCTCAGCTGCACCTTCGCACTGATCTGGAGCTCCCTGCCCGACGCCATTGACGACGGCGAGGTCAGGCAGGGCGTCCGGGCCCCCGGCGTCACCTACGCCGCCGCCACCTTCATGATCAAGGCCGCCGCCGGCCTGTCCTCCTTCGTGGCCGGCTGGATTCTCACCTGGATCAAGTACGACGCCAATCTGGCCGTCCAGACCGCCGAGACCCTGTCCGGCATCTCCCTGTGGT
>CAKUHW010000056.1 GCA_934659415.1 uncultured Oscillospiraceae bacterium | reverse complement strand
GTCCAGAATGGCCCGGTACTGGGCCGCCAGTTCCCGGAAGGCCGCAGTGCGTCCCGTGGGCAGCCCGCCGGTCCCGGCGATCCTGCTGCCCGTCTCCGGGTCGTAGCTGAAGGTGCTCTCCAGATTGATGCTGTCCAGCACCGCCGCCACGGCGACCCGCAGCCCCTCCGGGATGTGCTGCCTGTCCGTGGGCTTCAGCAGCTTCTTGCTCAGCGCGGCAGCGTGCCGGGTGATCTTGTCCCGCAGCGCCGCGCTGCTCTGGGCCTCCTTGGCGTTGGCCTCCCGGGTCTCGTACAGAGCTTTCATCTTCGCCAGGGCGTCGTCCCGCTTGCTGCGCTCCTTCTCGATGGCCTCCCTCACCCGCTCCCGGCCCTTCGCCTGGGCGGCCTCCAGCTTGGCGGCCTGCTTGTCCGCAAAGGTCTTCTTCGTCTGCGGCAGGTCGAAAAAACGTTCCAGAATGTCGTTGGCGGCGCTGCGCACCGCACTGTTCATGTCAGAAGAGAACGGGTTGTACTCCGTAGCCCCGTACAGCGCTTGCGCCACGTCCACGATCCGCTCGATCTGGTCCTCCGGGTTGATGATGCTCTCCGGGAAGAACTCCCCCCACTTCGCGTTCAGCTGCTGGTACACGTCGTCGATGTTGGACCGCTCGCCCTTCGCCACGTTCAGCTTGCCGTACATGGCCTGCCGCAGCTCCTTCACGCTCTCATACATTCCCGGGGCATTGTCCCCCACGTACAGGCGCACTCCCCGCAGCTCCCGGCGCAAGTCTTCGTAGTTCTCATACAGCGTCCGGTCGATCTCCACCGCGCTGTTCACCAGCTCCTCGGCAATGCCCATGGCCCGCTCCCGGGCCTCGGTGTAGGTGAACTCCTCGCCGCCCCGCAGCATAAAGTTGTAAAGGCTCTCCAGCTCTGCCCTTACGTCCGCCTTCGCGCTGTAGTCCTTCGCCAGCTTCCGGGCCGCCTTAACCAGCTGCTCCCGGTCCATGCTGATCTGCTCCGTGCGCTTCATCTCGCCCTTCAGCTTCCCGATCTGCTGCTCCTGCTTGTCCAGCGTCACCTTCCAGCGCTTCACCAGGCCCCGCAGCAGCGCGTTCTCCTCGTTCAGCCGTACCAGGTCCTCGGTGTCGCCGGTGTCCTTCAGGGAGTACCGGAAGCGGGACAGCTCTGAAACATAGGGCTGCTTGCCCTCTTCAAAGTACGCCCTGATATCTCCCAGGATCTTGTCTGCCCTGGTCCCTGCAGGATATTCCGTGCTGGAGACCGTGCGCCCGTCCGCATTGTCCAGGTCCAGAAGGACCTCTCCGTGTTCCCGGCTGATAAAGTCGTACAGAGTATCCATCTGCGCCTTGGTGGGCATGACGGAGAGGTTGATCCCCCCGCTCTCCGGGCTGATACGGATATTCCCCTCTGCCATGAACTGCACCATGGCCCCGGAGTGATCCTCCCCGCCGTAGCCGTCGCCCAGGGCATCGGCAATGTCCCGGTGGTCCACAGTGCGGTAGCCGCCCGGGCCGCCCTCGTGCCTGCCGGAGAAATCCAGCCGCTTCCCGTCCGTTCCAGCTGGATGTGCTGCCAAAGTAATCCACGGCATCCTTCACATGCTGCCGCCTTTCCTCGTCGGTGTACTCTTTCAGCGAAAATTTCCTGTTGACATTTTCGATATTCTGAGCTACACTGGTCTGCGGTAGGGATGTGTCCGACTTGACGGACTGCCCTACTTTTTTTATCGGGTTGATGTCATACAGGATTTTTTCGCCGTCCACGGTATTTGCAAGGTTTAAAGTCGCTCTCCAGATCGTCCCGTTTTTATCTTGGATATACGTTGCCCAGTAGTCCCAATTATTTTTCCCGTTATTGTCCAGCCAACCATGGGAGTATAGAGAGGCTCTGCTTTCATCAAAACTTGCCGTTTCGATTAGCTCATCGAGCAACACAACTGCTTCCTGTTTTGTCTCGTTGCCGATATACTTCATCGTAAGGTCTTTATTTACTGGCACCATTCTTCCATTACGGTTCTTGAAGCGGGCCCCCGGCTTTGCAACCGAAATGTCAACAGCGTTCCCTGCGTCATCGTAAGCGGTAAAGATTTCGCCGCCGAGCTCTTTTATCCGCTCCTTGACCATTTGGGTCCTTTCCTTCGAAGTCAAATTTTCCAGGAGGGCCGAATCGAGATACACCCCAACACCGTAGCTCTTGCTGTCATCCCCGACAATCTCTTTGATGCTATACCGTTTCCCGCCGCCCTCCTGGGCGGTGTTTTTGTTTGCCCCAACCTCTTCAATGGCCCCCGCCAGCACCTTCTCCATGCCCTCCAAGTCCTGCTCCAGGGCCCGGAACTCCGCCTTCTGCTTCTCCGTCAGCTGCGCCTTGCTCCCCTTGTTCAAAATCTCCCGGATCTTCACCAGAATGTCATGGATCACGTCCCGCAGCTTCTGCCCCAGGGTCCTGTCCGCCTGCACCAGATCGTGCAGTCCGTCCTTCTCCCCCAGGATACGGGCAAAGGCGTCCGCCACCGTCTCCTCGGTCATGGCGTCCAAGTCCGTGCTGCGGTAGAGCCGGTCGCCCCGGCGAATGGCGCTGGCGTTCAGCGCCTCGCTGCCCAGGTGTTCCCGCACATAATTTTCCAGCCTCTGATATGCGTCCGGCGCAGCCTCCCGGATGCGGTGCACCGTTTCATGGGAAACTACCACGCTGTACGGGTCATCCGCATCCAGCGCAACGGTGATCTCGCCGTTGCTGTAGGAGCCGTTTGCCCGGCCCCCGTCCACCTGCTCCACAAACCGTATCCGCACCCCCAGCGTCTTCCCCAGGGCGTCCAGGGTGTTCTGCGTCTTGCTGCTCAGGTTGGCCCGCCTGGTGTAATCGTCCCGCACCAGCCCCGCGTCCTTGAAGTACTTCGCCTGGGCCGCTGCCGCCCGGTCGTTGGCCCCGCTGGCCTGGGCTGCCGCCGCCATGTGGGCGGGCAGGTCCTCCGCCGTGTACTCCTCGCCCCGCAGCGCCGCGTTGTACACCTGGGCAAAGCCCCTGAACGCCTCCGCCGGGTCCAGCGTCTCCGCCGTGGCCGTGTCGTAGGCCGCCCGAAACGCCTTTGCCCCGTTCTCCCCCAGGCTGGCCGCCGCCCGCTGGGCAAGCCGGATGTTGTCCTCTGCCCGCATTGGCGCAGAAACGGTCCTCTGGCGCGTTTCAGCCTCCGGGGGTATAACTTCATCCCTCTGCTGCACGGCGTTCTCCTGCGCCCCGCTGAGCCGCGCCGCGGCCTCCTTTACGGCGTTTCTCTGCTGGGCAAGGCTCATCCCGTCGGTCAGCAGCAGGACCGCCACGCCCTCGTAGGCCGCGCCGGTATAACCGCCTGTGCCGGGGCCGTAGGTGAGCATCATCACCATGGTGCAGATGATCAGCACGCCGGGGATGATGGCCACGCCCATCTGGACGCCGGACTGCCCGCCGGTCAGCAGCGCGTCGATGAACCGGCTGCCCACGCTGCCCTCGCGGACCCTGCGCACGCTCATGTCCTCCAGCTCACCGGCCTCCCCGTCGCAGGGCGCGTCCAGGCCGTAGAGCTTTTTGGTATGGCGGATCATCAGGCGGGTGCTGACGATGGAACCGATCACCGCCCCCAGGTTGCCCAGCAGGGCCGGGCCCAGGAAGCTCTCCCCGTCCGGCGCGCGCACGCCCAGCATATAGGTGGTGATGATCAGGCCCATGCCGAAGGCCGTGCCCAGATTGGTCAGCGCCGGCAGCTGATACTTCTTGAAGTAGCGGCGAAAGCCCGCATCGTCCGCCAGGGTGAGCACCGCCGGGTTGTCCGACAGATAGGTGGTCACGATCCCCAGCACGCTGGCCCCCGGCAGCCCGTACAGCGGCCTCATCAGCGGCGAGAGCAGCTTGTTCAGCAGCGAGATCACGCCGAACTCGGCAAACAGGGCTGAGACCGCCCCCGCCAGGACCGCCAGGGCCATGATGTACAGCACGGTGTTGACCAGCAGGTCGAAGGCGGTGTTCATCATGGTCTGCAGCATATTGGCCGCGCCCATGCGCGCGCCGATCAGGCAGAACACGCCCAGAAAGATCGCCAGGAATACAAAGCTCTCCAACCCGACCGCCTTTTTCATCCCCTTCGGCAGCGCGGCCGCCCGCTGCCCCTCCGTCGTCTCCCGCATCATACCTGCAGCGGCTTTCCTCCGTGGTACACCGCGCGGTTGCTGGCCACCGGGTCCGCCATTTTCGGGATGGGCGCGCCGATGGCGTGCATCAGCATCAGCGGGTTATTATACTCCACCATTTCCTTGATCAGACCGTTTTCCATGGTGAAGCGGAAAATGTAGTGGTTGTGATACTCAGACTGCTTTCCGTTTACGGACTGGGTGCCGAAGCCGTCGGCCTCCACGAAGAAGCGGTCGGGATCCTGGGTGGAATAGAACTCCATGTTCTTCCACGTCCAGCCGGCGAACAGGGAGACGTTCGCGCCGAAGTTCTCCCGGAGCATCTCCTTGCCGTTCCAGCGGGGGGCCGGAGCCTCGGGATCGTAGGTATAGCCCAGCTCCTTGGCTCCGTCCTCGGTGAACACATCCACCCGCTCCAACCCGTGAAGGGTAAAAAAGCGCTTGACGGTGGCCAGATTTTTCTCACGCAGCGCCTCAAGTTCCATTGTGTTCCGCGCTCCTTTCTCAGTGGGGAAATTCGATCTGGGGCAGGTCGATGCCCAGGGTGTGATAGACCTTGCAGAAGTTCATGTGCTCGCGATAGCGCTTGATCAGGCCGTCCTCCATCACGAAGGAGTGGATGAAGTAGTTGCTGTAGGGCTTCTTTCCATAGGCGGGGAAATCGATGTAGCCGTCACCCTTGGACATCACCACATAGTAGTTGGGGTCCTGGGTCTGCATCACCTTCAGGTCGGTAAATTCAAAGTCCGGGAAAAACCTGCAGTTCCAGGCGTCGCTGCCCTTCAGCCCCTCGTGGCCGGGGACGCCGTCCTCGGTAAAGTCGTAGTTATCATACTTCCCGGGGCCGGTGTAGCCGCCCTGGCCGTCCGGCGTGAAGTACTTCCAGCGCTCCAGCCGCTCATCCCCCCTGCAGCCCAGGTAGGCGAGAATCGTGGCGAGGTTCTTCTCCCGCAGAGCGCGGTCCTTGGCATCAAACTCCAGGTACTTTGAAATATCCATAATTTTTTCCTCCGTTTCTGTGGGTTCTCTGTGAAAATTGTAACACCCCCCTTACCGTTAAGTCAATTTTGAAAGTCTGAAGCGTATCTTCAACTATTTTTAACCGGCTTCATGCCGGAATTCTGTGAAAAACAACGGGGCCCGCCGCAGAAGAACTCTGCGGCGGGCCCCTGAAAAGCTCGCAAGCGATCTGTTTTACGGCGTGAACGGCTGCGCGCCGCACCGCTCGGGGAAATAATCCTGATACCAGATCAGGAAGGAGAGCACGGTATACAGCTTCCGGTGGGTGCGGCCCCTGCCGGAGTAGTGCTGCTCCAGCAGCTCCAGAAGGTAAGCCCGGTCAAAGAACTCCCCCACCCAGTCCTGCGCCAGAAGGTCTTTGGCCCAGCTGTACCACCGCTCCTCCCGGAGCCACTGCACAAAGGGCACCGGGAAACCCACCTTGGGGCGCTTGATCCAGTCGTCCGGCAGCAGCGGCACGGCAGCCACCCGGAGGGCGTACTTCGTGGTGGACTTTCCCCGCAGCTTCTGACTGCTGGGGATGCGCCGCGCCACCTCCCAGACCTCCCGGTCCAGATAGGGCACGCGCAGCTCCAGAGAGTGGGCCATGGTCATCCGGTCGGCCTTGCGCAGAATGTCCAGCGGCTGCCAGAGATGGAGGTCCAGATACTGCTTTTTGGTCAGGTCGTCCGCGTCGGGCACCGCGTCAAAGTAGGGCCCTGTGAGATCCTTCCAGGTCATGGGGGAGCGGTAGGGCTCGGTGAGGACCCGCTCGGCCTCGTCGTTGTCAAAGATGAACGCCTGTCCCACATAATTGTCCCGGATATCCTGCGCTGCCTTGGTCAGGAACCCCTGGCCGTGGAAGGCCGGCCGGCCGGCGGCCCAGGCCGCCGCCTTTTTGCGCAGGCCCAGAGGAAGCTTCCGGTAGGCGTCGTACAGGCGGGTGGTGTGGTAGGTGATATAGCCGCCGAAGAGCTCGTCGCTGCCCTCGCCGGAGAGGACCACCTTTACATCCTTCGCCGCCAGCTGGGACAGAAAATAGAGCGGAACGGTGGAGAGGTTCGCGTTGGGCTCGTCCGCATAGTACTGGATAGCGGGCAGCGCCGCAAAAAACTCCTCGGCTGAAATGGTCTTGGAGATGTTCTTCAGCCCCAGCTCCTTACACAGGGCCTGGGCCTCGCTGGTCTCGTCAAAGCCCTTGTTGGCAAAGCCCACGGAGTAGGTCTTGTCCGGCCGGGACAGGCAGGCGATCACGCTGGAGTCGATGCCGCCGGACAGGAAGGAGCCCACCTCTACGTCGGCGATCTCATGGGCCTTCACCGACTCGGTGACCACCTCCCGGATCTCCTCCGCGTGCTCCCGCAGGGAGCGGTGGTCCGCCTCAAAGCGGAACTCGTGGTAGGAGGTGATCTCCGTCACGCCGTCCTTATGGGTCAGCTGGTGCCCGGGCAGCAGCCGGTAGGCGCCCTTGAAAAAGGATTCGTTGAGGGCGGAGTACTGAAAAGTCAGGTAGAATTTCAGCGCTTCCCGGTTCAGCTCCTTTTTGAATGCCGGATGAGGGAGAAAGGACTTGACCTCGGAGCCGAAAAAGAAAACGTCACCCTGGGC
>CAKUHW010000055.1 GCA_934659415.1 uncultured Oscillospiraceae bacterium | reverse complement strand
AGATCATGGAGATCACCCCCACCCTGCGCGCCCTCATCTCCCGCCGCTGCTCCGCGGACGAGCTGCGCCGGGCAGCCATCGCCGAGGGGATGCACACCATGCGCGACAGCGCCCGCCGTCTGGTCCTCTCCGGCGTCACCTCCCTGTCGGAGCTGCAGCGCATCTGCGTGGAGGACAACGCCCCCGCCGAGGTGAGCGCCCCATGATCGAGCTGAACGACCTTCTTACGGAGGCTGCCCAGCGGCGCGCCTCCGACCTCCACCTCACCGTGGGGCTGCCCCCGGTGCTGCGCGTTGACGGCGCGCTGATCAACACCCCCTACCCCCCTCTCACCGAGGCCGACACCGACCTGTACGCCGACCAGCTGACCAATGCGGACCAGCTGGCGGAGCTGGCCCGCTGCGGCGAGGTGGACTTTGCCGTCACCGCCGCCGGTTCCGCCCGGCTGCGCTGCAATATCTTCCGCCAGCAGGGGAGCACCGCCCTTGCCCTGCGTCTGCTGCCCCTCACCATCCCCACAGCGGAGGAGCTGTGCCTGCCCGCCAGCGTCATCGCCCAGGCGAACAAGCCCCGGGGCCTGGTGCTGGTCACCGGACCCACCGGTTCGGGCAAAAGCTCCACCCTGGCCGCCCTGCTGGACCATATCAACCGCACCCAGCGCCGGCACATCATCACTCTGGAGGCCCCCATCGAGTACACCTACTGCCGGGAGGGCTGCATCATCAACCAGCGCGAGGTGGGCCGCGATACCCAGAGCTTTGCCGCCGGCCTGCGGGCCGCCCTGCGGCAGGACCCGGACGTGATTCTGGTGGGCGAGATGCGCGATTTGGAGACCATCTCCACCGCCATCACCGCCGCAGAGACCGGCCACCTGGTCTTTGCCACCCTCCACGCCAAGGGCGCGGCCAACACCGTGGACCGCATCATCGACGTGTTCCCCGCCGACCAGCAGGAGCAGATCCGCGCCCAGCTGGCGGACGTGCTGGAGTGCGTGGTCAGTCAGGCGCTGCTGCCCCGCATCGGCGGCGGCCGCCGGGCGGCCTTTGAGGTGCTGCTGGGCTCCCCCGCCGTGCGCAGCCTCATCCGCCAGAAAAAGACCTTCCAGCTCACCAGCACCATCCAGACCGGCCGCAAGCAGGGCATGATCCTCATGGACGATTCCCTGGCCGAGCTGGTGCAGACCGGCCAGGTCTTCCTGGAGGACGCCCTGAGCGCCGCCGTGGACCCCGCCACCCTGCGCCTGAACTGCGGCGGCCGCCCGGCCGCCCCCGCGCCGGTACGGCCCAGAACCTGAACCAAGGAGGTGGCAGCCCCTTGCCAGCCTATAACTATACCGCGCTGACCCGCAGCGGCAAGAAGGTCAAAGAGTCCATCGACGCCGCCTCTCTGGACACCGCCAAGAGCTCCCTGCGGGGCGCGGGCTACACCATACTGGAGATCAAAGAGCAGACCGTGCTCGACCGGGATATCGACCTGCCCTTCCTGGGCAACCCCAAGCCCAAGGACATGGCGGTGTTCTGCCGCCAGTTCGTGTCCATCCTGCGGGCGGGGGTGTCCATCTCCGCCGTGCTGGGGATGCTGGCCCAGCAGACCGAAAACAAAAAGCTGGCCGCCGCCCTGCGGGATATGCAGGCGGAGGTGGAAAAGGGCCGCACCCTGGCCTCCTCCATGGCCCGGCACCCCAAGCTGTTCGGCCATATGATGGTAAATATGGTCTCCGCCGGTGAGGAGTCCGGCAACCTGGAGGACTCCTTCCGCCAGATGGAGATCTACTATGAAAAGGCCACCCGCACCAAGGCCGCCGTGGGCAAGGTGATGATCTACCCCTGCATCCTGCTGGTGGTGATGATCGGCGTGATCATTGTGATGATGACCAAGATCATCCCCTCCTTCCTCAAGACCTTCGAGGAGATGGACGCAGAGCTGCCCGCCCTCACCCGGGGCGTGATGGCCGTCAGCGACTGGTTCGTGGCCTGGTGGTGGCTGCTGCTGCTCATTCTGGCCGCCGTCGTCGCCGGCTGCCTGCTCTACCGCCGCACCGACCGGGGCCGCCACTTCTTCGGCGCCCTCTCCCGCAAGCTCCCCGTGGTGGGCCGCCTGACGGTGCGCTCCGCCTGCGCCACCTTCTGCCGCACGGTGTCCCTGCTGCTGGGCTCCGGCCTCACCCTCACCGAGGCGCTGGACCTGGCCGGCGGCAACATGAGCAACGTCTGGTTTGCCGACGCCACCCGCGCCGTGCGCACCATGGTGTCCGAGGGCTGGTCCCTGGCCGCCGCCCTGCGGGAGACCCGCCTCTTCCCCCCCATGGTGTGCAACCTCACCGGCATCGGCGAGGAGACCGGCGACCTGCAGGATATGCTGGCCAAGACCGCCGACTACTACGACCAGGAGGTGGACGCCGCCACCCAGAAGCTGCTGGCCCTGATGGAGCCGGTGATCATCCTGTTCATGGCCGTGCTGGTGGTCATTCTGGTGTTCGCCATCTTCCTGCCCATGCTGAACATGACCAAGGCCTACGACAAGTATCTGTAAGTTTATACTTTATTGTGTATATCACGGCCCCGCCGGCGGGCGGGCGCAATAGGGGGCGTCCCGCCCATCCCGGGGCCGAGGATATAGAGAAAGAGATTTTACCGGAAAGGAAATTGATTCTCATGATGAAGAAATGGAAAGAGAAGGCGGCTTCCAAGGCCGGCTTTACCCTCGTGGAGCTCATCGTCGTCATCGCCGTGCTGGCCATTCTGGCCGCCGTGGCCGTGCCCACCTACAGCGGCTATGTGAAGAAGGCCAACAACGCCAAGGTCCTCAGCGAGCTGACCACCGTGGTCACCGCCGCCTCCTCTGTGGCCGCCGAGGATGGTAAGAGCGTGTACTCCATCCAGATTGGCACTGATGGCACCATCACTGTTAAGACCGATGCCTCTACCACGCTTACCGATGCTGGGAAGGACATGGCTTTCTATGCTGAAAACATTGATGCTACCAGTGGCAAGATGGAAAACTGGAGCACTGTCACCAACAACTCCGAGTACGCGAGCAAGACCCTCACCTGGACCGCTGCTGGTCAGACTTGGACTGCTTCCTGATCTAACCCCCAATCCCACCTCTTCTCCGCCCCTCTTCTGCCGTCCCTATGCGGCGGAGGGGGGCGGGCCCAAACCTGACGGAAAGGAGCGCCCCCCATGTACCAGGCCCTGTGCTGCATCCTGTGGACCCTCGCCGGGCTGTGCGTGGGCAGCTTCTGCAACGTGCTCATCTTCCGTCTGCCCCGGGGGGAGGAGTTTGTAAAGACCCCCTCCCACTGCATGGCCTGCGGCCGCCGCCTGCGCTGGTACGAGCTGATCCCCGTGTTCAGCTGGCTGCTCCAGGGGGGCAAGTGCCGGGGCTGCGGGGCGGAGCTCTCCCCCCAGTACCCGCTGGTGGAGGCGATCACCGGGGCGGCCTGGCTGCTCACCGCCCTGCTGCTGTGGGGGGACTGGCTGCGCGCCGTGCTCTACAGCCTTCTCTTCCCCCTGCTGCTGGTGCTGGCGGTGATCGACTGGCGCACCTTTGAGATCCCCAACGGCCTCAGCCTGGCCATTCTGGTGCTGGGCGCGGTGCAGCTGGCGGCGGACCTGCCCCACTGGCTGGGCTACGTCGTCGGCGCGCTGTGCGTCAGCCTGCCCTTTTTCCTGCTGTGGCTCCTCACCGGCGGGGCGGGCATCGGCCTGGGGGACGTGAAGCTTATGGCGGCCGCCGGGCTGCTGCTGGGCTGGCAGCGTACGCTGCTGGCGCTGATTCTCGGCTGCGTGGGCGGCACGGTGATCCACCTCATCCGCATGCGCCGGGGCGCGGGGCGCAAGCTGGCCTTCGGGCCCTATCTGGCGGGCGGCCTGTGGCTGTCCGCGCTTTTCGGCGGCAGGGTGATCGCCGCTTACCTGGCCCTGCTGGGCCTTTGACAGACCGCTGCACAGGCGGCAGAACCATCCCGTCCGCGGATGGCTGTGCCCTCTGCGCAGACCCGCCGGTCCCCGGCGGAGAGATCCATTCCAGTCTACGGAAGGAGAACCCCATGAGCAATACGAAACTGTCCGGGAAGGGCCTGGTCGTCCAGCTGGACGCGGAGCACATCCACATCGCCCTGATGAACTACGGCTCCGCCGCGCCCCATCTGCAGGCCAGCGCGGTGGTCCCCACCCCCGCCGGGGCGGTGGAGGACGGGGCCATTCTCTCCCCCGCCCCCCTGCAGGAGGCGCTGCGCGCCGCCCTGTCCGACCCCTCCCTGCGCCGGGCGGGCCGGGTGGTGTTCTGCCTCAGCTCCACCCAGGTCATTACCGAGACCGCCCTGGTGCCCGACCTGCCCCAGCGCAAGCTGGAGCGGCTGATCGGCTCCAACACCGACCTGTACTTCCCCGTGGACGTCAGCGGCTACAATCTGGTGTGGACCCCCATGGGCCTTGCCGCGGATGCCGACGGCCAGCCCCGCCGCGCCGTGCGGCTGTGGGCCGTGCCCAAGTCCCTGCTGACCCCCTACTATGACCTTGCCAACAGCTGCGGCCTCACGGTGGCGGCCGTGGCCTGCTGCGACGGGGCCTTTGCCGCCGCCCTGGGGGCCTCCTACGTGCCTAAGGCTGTCCATGCCCATGCCCACGCCGCCCCTGCGGCCCGGCCCGCCCGGGACAAGAAGACCGCGGCGGCCAAAAACGGCGGCGCGGCGGTAGCCGTGGCCGAGGCCCCGGCCGCCCAGCCCCCGGAGGATACCGACCTCTGCCTCCTCTCCGACGCGGAGCACCTGTTCATGACCTTCGTGCAGGGCGGTCAGGTGAAGCTGCAGCGCCTGCTGCTGCGCACCCCCGCCGGGGACGAACTGAACGACGCCCGCATCGTCTGCGACTACTATCTCTCCCAGCCGGACACCGCCCCCGGGGCCCTGCGCCTCACCGCCTGCGGCCCCCTGGCGGAGGACAGCATCTATCTCCGCCGTCTGGAGTCCGCCCTGGGCGCCTCCGCCGTATGCCGCCGCAGCGAGGGGCTTGCCGCCCCCTGGTACCTCTGCGCCGGGGCGGCCCGCTGCCCGCTGGACTTCGGCCTTGCCGACCTGAACCGCACCCCCGGCGCCCAGGCCCACCTGAAGCAGGCCTGGCAGTACGGCGCGCTGCTGGTGGGCGGGGCGGCCCTGGCGGCGGTGATCGCCGTGACGCTGGGCTCCCGTCTGGTGTGGAACTCCACCCTGGACGGGCTGGAGGCCAGCCGCCGCGCCCTGCAGCTGCAGGAGGCCCAGAACAAGAACTACGCCCAGAATTACCGGAACTATGAGGCGCTCTACAGCGCCTATTCCTCCGACTGGGACACCGTCTTCTCCAACCTGCGCACCTATAACGACAATCTGGTCCTCATGCTCACCGAGCTGGAGCAGACCCTGCCCAGCAGCGTCAGCGTGACCACCATCGGCATCGCCGACGAGGGCATGGCCCTCCAGCTGGCCTGCCCGGACAAGGCCACGGCGGCCTACCTCATCATGGCCCTGCGGGAGCTGGAGTACGCCGAAGTGCTCACCGTGTCCGACCTGACCATCGGCCCGGGGGCCACCGCTCAGGATATGCTGCCCTCCCTGGCGGCCTATCAGGCCCAGCTGAACGCGGCTCTGGCCGCCATGAACGAGGCCGCCCCCGAAAAGGGCAGCGCCGGGGAGGACGCCGACCTGGCCGCCCTCATCGAGGCCTTCCAGCAGGCCTCCGCCGCCACCGGCTCCACCGACTACGAGACCCTTCTGCGCTATGCCCTGGATAACGGCCTTGTCACCGAGGACGACCTGAAGCGGGCCATTGAGAACCTGGACTCCGACCAGCTTCAGGCCCTGCAGGAGGCCTACGGCGTGGTCCCCTCCACGGCCTATACCCTGGACGAGCTGCTCTCCAAGGCCACCTTCGACCAGCGCTGCGACGCCCTCACCGTCATGCTCACCGACGACCAGGTGGCCGACCTGCAGTTCTACGCCGCCTTCCGGGCGGACATGGGCAAGGAGCCCGGCGAGACCCTGCTGTTCGAGACCATCTCCAACGACATCTTCTCCAACAAGAAGCTCATCACCCTGCTCACCACCCGGGACCCCAACACCGTGCGGGAGGCCATGCCTGAGATGCTCGCCATCCTCACTAAGGATGAGACCAATCTCTCCGCCACCGAGGACCTCATCCGCAGCGATCCCAACCTGGAGGGGCGCTACGCCTACTATCTGGCCCGGGCCATGGGCAAGGCGGAGCCCGGTCAGGACCCGGGCCAGGAGCCCGGCACCGACCCCGGCGAGACCCCCGCCCCCGGCACCATCGACACGGACAAGCTCATCCACGACCTCATCAACGGCACCGACTCGGACACTCCCAACAAGGACAAGGTGGACGAGGCGCTGGACTCCATCAAGAAGGACGTGCTCCCCGGCGCGTCCACCGGCGGGAGCACCGGCACGGGCAGCAGCGCCAATAACGAGCTGCTCATGCAGATCATCCAGCAATACCTGAAAAATCAGGGCGGCTCCTCCTCCGGCGGGGACAGCCTGAGCCAGCTGCTGGACCTCATCCGCGGCGGCAGCACCGGCGGGAACACCGGCACCGGCGGCAATACCGGTACCTCCGGCGGCCAGCAGACCGCCGACACCCGCTACTACTTCGCCGTGGCCCTGCGCTACAAGCAGGAGCTCATCGACGCGGAGCTGGCCCGCAAGGGCGTGCCCGCCCAGGGCGATAAGCTGGAGAAAGTGGAGGTGAGCGAATGAACGGCCTGAAAAAATACTGGAAGGTCATTCTGGGCGCGCTGCTGCTTCTGGCCGCCGTCCCCGTGTTTTTCCTGGACTACCTCCCCGGCAGGCAGGACTTTGACCGCCGCCAGCGCCAGGCCGCCCAGGAGCTGACCCTGCTGCAGACCACCATCAACCAGAACGCCTACTATGCCTCCGTGCAGGACCGGCTGCCCGCCGCCGAGGAGGAGCTC
>CAKUHW010000054.1 GCA_934659415.1 uncultured Oscillospiraceae bacterium | reverse complement strand
GTGTGGGCCAGCAGGTGCTCCATCAGCAGGGCCTCGTTGCAGGTGGAGGCCACCTCCGCCACGAAGATCACATAGTTCTTATAGGGATCCTCCTGGCCGTGGGTGGAGTGATAGGAGTGCATGGCGTGGCCCATCTCATGGGCCAGGGTGAACATGCTGTCCAGATTGTCCTTGTGGTTGAGCAGCACGAAGGGGTGGGGCTCGGAGGAGCCGGAGGAGTACGCGCCGGAGCGCTTGCCCTCGTTCTCGTACACGTCGATCCACCGCTCGTCAAAGCCCCGCTTGAGGACGGCGCGGTATGCCTCGCCCATGGGGGCCAGGGCCTCGTACACCGTCTCCTTGGCCTGCTGGAAGGGGATGTTCATCTCCACGTCCCTCACCATGGGGACATAGATGTCGTACATGTGCAGCTCGTCCAGACCCAGCAGCTTCTTGCGCAGGGCCACATAGCGGTGGAGCTTGTCCAGGTTGCGGTTCACGGTGTCGATCAGGTTGTGGTACACCGCCTCGGGCACCCGGGTGGAGGCCAGGGCGGCGGAGAGGGTGTTGGGATACCGGCGGGCCTCGGCGTAGAACTTCAGCTGCTTCATCTGGCCGCCCAGGGCGGCGGCCAGGGTGTTCTTCATGCTGCCGTAGCCGGCATACATGGACCGGAAGGCGTTCTGCCGCAGGGTGCGGTCGCCGCTCTCCATGCACAGGCCGTAGGAGCCGTCGCTCACCGGGTGGGCGCGGCCGTCGCTGTCCAGGGCGTCGGAGAATTTCAGATCGGCGTTGGACAGCTTGTAGAACACGTCCCCGGGCACGCCGGCCACCTCGCCGGCGGCGGCCAGCAGCCGCTCCTCCGTGTCGGACAGGATGTGCTCCTTCTTCTCCCGCTGGATGGTGAAGTACCGGCGGAAGTGCTCCAGCCGGGGCTCGTCCCTGTAGAACTGCTCCATCTTTTCCTCGGGAATGGACATGAGCTCGGGCAGCTCAAAGGAGGTGGCGCTGCTCAGCTGGACACCCAGGGTGCCGATGCGGCCGTCCATATCCTGGTACTTGGCCACCCGGGTGTCCTCGTCATACTTCAGGCTGGCGTAGCTGTAGAGCCGCTCGAAGGCCCGCTCGATGCGGATGCTCTCGGTGATATAGCGGCAGAGGGTCTCGGCGCTCTCCCCCAGATGACCGGCAAAGGCGGCCAGCTGCCGGGGCATGGTCTGGGCCTCGGCAAAGGCGGCCTCCCAGGCCTCGTCGGAGGGGAAGACGTCGGCGGTGTTCCAGTGGTACTCCTCGGGCACCTCGCTGCGCTGGGGGACCCGTTTGATCTCGGACATAGAAAACGACCTCCATTCAAAAACTCAGATGCAAAGCAGTATACCACACCGGATGGAAAATGGCAACGAAAACCGCCCGCTCACGTCTCAAACCAGGGATAGTCCGTGATGGCGTCCACCACGGACAGCAGGTGGTTGGTCTCCACGCTGCGGTGCCAGGCCACCACGAAATCCAGCTGAGGCAGGTCGGGGCAGGGAATGCTCACCAGCTCCAGGGCGCTGGCCGCGGGGGTCAGCCCCTCCATAATGGTGGCCACGCCGCCCCCCTGGGCCACGTCCAGCAGCACCGAGTCCAGAATGGGGTGCTCCATGCTGGTCTTCGGCTCAAAGCCGTAGGGGGCGCACAGCTCCTTCAGTTCCCGGAAGGAGAAGGCAAAGGAGGACTCGGGCAGCATGAAGGTCTCGTCCCGCAGCTCCCCCAGGGTCAGGCTGCTGCGCCCCGCCAGGGGGTGGCTTTTGGACAGCACCACCATATTGGGCCCCGTGTGCAGGATGCGGTAGCGCACGCCGGGGATGTCGTCCAGCCCGGCCCGCAGGCTCACCACCAGGTCCACCATACCCCGGGTCAGCTCGTGGCGCAGGGCCATCCAGTTGTACCGGTCGATGAGGAACTTCTGGGCGGGGTGGTCGTGGGCATAGTCCCGGGCGAAGAGGTTCAGTTTGCGCAGGAACACATCGTTGGTGAAGGCGATCTTCAGCGGCGGCTGGCTCTTGGGGCTGGCCGCCCGCAGCCGCCGCAGCAGCTCCTGCTCCCGCAGAAAAATGCCGTCTGCCTCCTGCAGCAGCAGCTCCCCGGCGAGGGTCAGCTCCAGCCCCCGGTTGCCCCGCTCGAACAGCCGGGCCCCGATGGCTTCCTCCAGCTTGCTGATCTGCCGGCTCAGCGCCGGCTGGGAGATGTACAGCAGCTCTGCCGCCTTGCTGAGGTTCAGGCAGCGGGCCGCCTCGGTAAAATAGCGCAGCTGTGTTAAATTCATCACAAATTCCTCCCGAAAGCGGCTGAGCTATGTTCAAATGGTTATACCGGCTATGCACATATTATATTTTACTTTTGCGGGGAAATCAAGTACCATCTGACCCAGATAGTTCCCCTTGTTTTTGTGCAGTGTGAACATAACCAAAGGGGAAGGTACCAAGCAGAACGCCGAAAGCGGCCTGTGGGACAGGGAAAATGCACAGAGCGGCCCGGCCTGCTATAACGGAACGGGTATGGCTCCGCAGGCCGGAAACATCTGTAACAAGGGAAGGGCGGTAACACTATGGGCGAAGAGTTGCTCCGGATCGAAAGCATGGTCAAGAACTTTGGCGCCACCAAAGCTCTGCAGAGCGTGGATTTCGTTCTGAACAGGGGCGAGGTGCGGGGCCTGGTGGGAGAGAACGGCTCCGGCAAGTCCACGATGACCTCCATCGTCGCCGGTCTGCAGAGCTGCGACAGCGGCGCCATGTTCAAGGAGGGGCAGCCCTACGCCCCGAAGAACGTGGCCGAGGCGCGGGGGCTGAAGGTGGCCATGATCGTGCAGGAGATGGGCACCATCAACAACATCGGCATCGCGGACAATATGTTCCTGGGCGAGGTGGAGCGCTTTCGCCGCGGCGGCTTTGTGGACCGGCAGCGGATGTACCGGGAGGCGGAGGCGGCCTTTGCCGCCGTGGGCATCACCGACATCGACGTGCGGCGCTCCATCAACACTCTGAACTTTGAGGACCGCAAGCTGCTGGAGGTGGCCAGCGCCATGCGCTGCGACCCGGATGTGCTCATCGTGGACGAGACCACCACCGCCCTGAGCCAGCGGGGGCGCGACGTGATCTACGACATCATGAAGAGGATGGCGGCGGCCAACAAGGCGGTGATCTTCATCTCCCACGACCTGGACGAGCTGATGGAGGTGTGCTCCCACATCACCGTGCTGCGCGACGGCGTGATGATCGGCTCCCTGGTGAAGGGAGAGTACGAGGTGAAGAAGCTGCAGGCCATGATGGTGGGCCGCGAGCTGAAGGGCGACTACTACCGGGGCGACTACGACCCCTCCCACGGGGAGAAGGTCATGCTGCGGGTGGAGCACCTGTACGGGCTGCGCACCCTGCGGGACGTCAGCCTGGAGGTCCACGAGGGAGAGATCCTCGGCCTGGGCGGCCTGTCCGACTGCGGCATGCACGAGCTGGGCCGGGCCATGTTCGGCATCGACAGGCAGGTGGCCGGCCGGGTGCTGGACGAGCACGGCCGCCCCATCGAGTCCACCCACGGCGCGGCGGCCGCCGGCGTGGGGTATGTGTCCAAGAACCGCGATCTGGAGTCCCTCATGCTGCGGGCCTCCATCGGCTACAACATCTCTCTGCCCTCCCTGGACGCGGTGTCCACCGCCAAGATCATCTCCCCCCGCCGGGAGAAGGCCTTTGTGGACGAGCAGATCCGGGCCCTGAGCATCAAGTGCCAGGGCGGCAGCCAGCCGGTGCGGGCCCTCTCCGGCGGCAACAAGCAGAAGGTGGCCTTCGCCAAATGGGTGGGTAAGCGCTCCAAGGTGCTGGTGCTGGACTGTCCCACCCGCGGCGTGGACGTGGGCGTGAAGGCGGCCATGTATCAGCTGATCTACCAGCTGAAGAAGGCGGGCAACGCCATCGTCCTCATCTCCGAGGAGCTGCCCGAGCTGATCGGCATGAGCGACCGTATCCTCATCATGAAGGACGGAGCGATCACCGGCGAATATCTGCGTTCGCCGGAGCTGACAGAGTACGAGCTCATTCAAAAGATGATCTGAGGAGGGCGGCACAATGAAAAACTGGATCAAAGAGAGAGGAAGCATGCTGGTGCCGGTGCTGGGCCTGGTGATCGTGCTGGCCTTCTTCGGCATCGCCTCCAAGGGCGCCATCTTTCAGGGCTCCAATCTGGCCACGGTGATCAACCAGGCCTTTACCACCATCATGGTAGCCGTGGGTCTGGCCATGGTATACGCCCAGGGCGGTATGGACTTCTCCCCCGGCGGCGTCATCGCCCTGTGCTCTCTGTGCGCCATGGCCGTGGCCAACGCCATGGGCAGCACCGTACTGGTGCTGCCGGTGTGCATCGTGGTGGGGGTGCTGTGCTACCTGGTCACCGGCTACGTCACCGTGGGGCTGAATCTGAACCCCTACATCGGCTCCGTGTCCATGATGTTCCTCACCCGGGGCATCGTCAACTCGGTGCTCCAGGGCCACGGCTACTCCTATATCGATCTGGGGCTGGCCAACAATACTTACGTCCGCTTCGCCGCGCTGATCGCGGTAATCTTCCTGGGCTGGCTGGTGTTCAACCGCACCAAGCTGGGCCGCGCCAGCCAGGCTTACGGCGAGAACCCCGTGGCCGCAGGCCAGACGGGCATGCCCCTGAAGTGCTACCGCCTGTTCGCCTATCTCTTCGGCGGGGCCATCGTGGGCGTGGCCGCTTACTTTCTGCTGGCCCGCACGGGCAACGTGTCCACCGGCACCGGCACCAATGAGGAGATGAACGTGATCATCGCCCTGGCGCTGGGCGGCATGGCCATGAGCGGCGGCGTGCGCACCGCCATCCGCTGCGGCGTCATCGGCGGCGTGATCATCTCCGTGCTGGTCAACGGCATGGTGGTCATCGGCGTGCCGGTGGAGCTCACCCACGGCGTGCGCGGACTGATCTTCCTGGTGGTAGTCTCTGTGAGCTACGTGCGGGACAAGGGCAGTAAGCTTCTCCCCCGGTAACGCCGGCGGAAGCTTAATGTATATCTCAAAACTACACTACGGAAAAGGAAGGAACGAATGATGAAAAAACTCACCGCGATGCTTCTTGCTCTGGTCATGCTGTTCGCCCTGGCCGCCTGCGGCGGCGGCAGCGACAAGCCCAGCACCAGCACCAACCCCGGCACCAGCGATCAGCCCAGCGCTTCCCAGAACGTGAATCCCCAGCCCGGCAGCGACACCAGTTCCCTGGCCGGCAAAAAGGTCGGCCTGATGATCTACAGCACCACCACCCCCTGGGCCATCAACATCATCGACACCGTCACCGAATTCTGCAAGCAGTTCGGTATGGAGGTGGCCGTGGCCGAGGCCGGCAACCCCGGTGAGGTCGTGTCCGCCGCGGAGAACCTGCTGGCCGCCGGCATCGACGGCATGCTGTGCGCCATGGACGGCGGCATCGCCAATAAGGTGATGGAGCTGTGCGCCGCCAAGCAGATCTACACCACCTTCACCTTCACCGACCTGCTGGGCGCCGATTTCTACGATGAGATCGCCGCCAACGAGTACTATGCCGGCTCCATCAACTCCATGGACTACGAGGCCGGCTACGCCATGACTCAGCACTGCATCGACCTGGGCGCCGACAAGTGGGTGTTCCTGGGCATGCCCGAGGGCACCTCCGACTCCATCGACGCCCGCGCCAAGGGCTTCAAGGACTGTCTGGCCGCCAACGGCCTGGAGCTGCTCAGCGAGGCCCGCACCTACGACAAGGTGGAGGGCGCCCAGAACCTGATCACCAACTTCCCCGAGCTCAACGGCTTCGGCTCCGGCCTGAATGCCGCCAAGAACGCCTCCGGCGCCCTGGAGACCGCGGGCAAGATGGGCTCCGTGTACATGTTCTGCTATGAGGCTGCCGAGTCCTACGTCAAGGAGTACTTTGATGCCGGCGCGCTCCACGGCTGTGCCGACGGCGTGGTGGGCCATGTGGAGCTGGCTCTGGCCCAGCTGTGCTGCGCCATGGACGGCCACAAGATCACCGGCAGCGACGGCAAGGCCGTGGGTTACCACATCCCCTACCTCATCGCCTACAACAGCGACGACTTCTCCGTGCTCATCGACAACAGCTACAACGGCAACTACATCTTCAACCTGGACGAGATGAAGTCCCTCATCTCCGTCTACAATCCCGATGTCACCGCCGACGACTATCAGAAGCAGGTGGACAACTACACCATCGAGAGCCTGCAGGCCCGCCGCGGCTGAGCTTCAACGCGCGGTAATCGCCGGTCCCCACCGGCGTGACCATACCGATCTTCTTTCTCCCTGAAAAGGAGCGCCCGCCCCGTGCCGGCAGCACGGGGCGGGGGTCCCGCTCCGCACCATCCGTATCAGCCCGGGCCAGCCGGGATCTTCCAAAGGAGACAAGGCTTATGAACAACAGCGCAACGGTAAAGCAAAAGATCAGTGATATCCTCCAGGTGATCGTGTGGCCTGTGGGCGTGTATCTGGTGTTCTTCCTCCTCTGCCGGATCCTCAAGGCTGGCAGCTTCGGAACGCTCAGCAGCATCCGCATGGTGCTCACCCAGACCGTGCCCGCCGCCATGCTGGCCTGGGGTATGTCGGGCAACATGATGAGCAAGCGGTGGGACTTCTCCATCGGCAACATGATGATCCTCACCTGTCTGGCCGGTATCCCCATCGCCCAGATGACCGGGCTGAAGGCCTGGGGCGTGCTGATTTTTGTGGTGGCCTTCGGCGCTCTGTTCGGGCTGCTCAACGGCGTGCTGTACACCACGCTGCGCATCCCCATGCTGCTCATCTCCGTGGGCCTGATGAAGGTCTACGAGTGCGCCGGATACCTCATCCGGGACGGCCGCCCCGCCGAGCTGGGCGGCTCCATGAAGATGTTCGGCCGGGTGCCCGGATGCTTCGTGCTGCTGGTGCTGGGCGGTATGCTGTACTACTACGCCTACTTCTGCAGCGCCTTCGGCCGCAATTACCACGC
>CAKUHW010000053.1 GCA_934659415.1 uncultured Oscillospiraceae bacterium | reverse complement strand
ACACAGGCCCCGTCCGGCACCCGGTTGACTCTATCATAGCCAGTCCCCGCGGAAAATGCAAGTCTTTGCGGTAAAGCAGAGGTAAAATTTTCCCCCGCATTTTTGGCGGTTTCGACGCAAAGCCTGCTTGAAAAGGGACCGGCGCGGAGCTGTCGCTCCGCGCCGGGCATTCACTTTGTGGCCCAGTTTCCCGTGGCCGAGGCCGTGAGATAGGCGTTGATAAAGCCGTCCAGGTCTCCGTCCATCACGCCGTTGATGTTGGACGTCTCATAGCCGGTGCGGTTATCCTTTACCAGCTGATAAGGCATAAACACATAAGAGCGGATCTGGCTGCCCCACTCGATCTTCAGCTGCGTGCCCTTGATGTCGGAGATCTTGTCCAAATGCTCCTGCTCTTTGATCTGCACCAGCTTGGAGCGCAGCATCTTCATACAGGTCTCCTTGTTCTGAAACTGAGAGCGCTCCTGCTGGGACGCCACCACGATGCCCGTCGGCTTGTGGATCAGACGCACGGCGGAGGAGGTCTTGTTGATGTGCTGGCCGCCTGCACCGGAGGAACGGTACACCTGCATCTCAATATCCTCGGGGCGGATGTCCACCTCTACGCTGTCATCGATCTCAGGCGTGACCTCCACTGCGGCAAAGGAGGTCTGCCGCCGGGCGTTGGCGTCAAAGGGAGAGACCCGCACCAGCCGGTGCACTCCGTGTTCGCTCTTGAGATAGCCGTATGCATGCTGGCCCTCGATCCGGATGGCAGCGGACTTGATACCGGCCTCGTCTCCGTCCTGATAGTCCAGAATCGTATAGGTAAAGCCGTGCCGCTCCGCCCAGCGGGTATACATCCGGTAGAGCATCTGCGCCCAGTCCTGGGCCTCCGTCCCACCCGCTCCGGCCTGCAGAGACACGATGGCGGGGTTGTCGTCGTACTCGCCGGAGAGCAGGGTCTCCAGCCGGGCCGTCTCCATACCGCTGACCAGCGCGCCATACCCCTCCTCCAGCTCGGGCAGGAGGGACTCGTCCTCCTCCTCGTTGCCCATCTCGCACAGCACCAGCAGGTCCTCCAGCGCGGACAGCCGCTTCTGCTGCGCGCCGACCTTCGTCTCCAGCTGGCTGATGCGCTGCTGGACCTTCTGCGCCTTCTCCACATTGTTCCAGAACCCATCGGAGGCAGACTCCGCCCGGAGCATATCCAGCTCCCGCTCGGCGCTGTCCAGGTCCAGGGACTTGCCCAGCAGCTCCAGATCGGGGCGCAGATTATTCAGTTTCACCTTGTATTCGTCAAATTGCAGCATGGTATTTCTTCATCCTTCTGCGGCCTGTGGCCATAATATCGTAGGATATATTATAACCGGAAAAGTTATGGTTGTAAAGAAGAATTCAGGCCCTCAAAAAGCGGGCCCTCAAAAAGCGTCCTTGCGTTTTTTCACGGCCTGGCACGCTGTCAGGCGTGTTTGCCCTTTCCAATCGATGGCACGCTCACAGCTGCATGGATATCTGATCCGGGTCGGATTCCCTGCCGTCCAGCCCGAACTCGCTGGGTAAAAACCGGGGGCAGACATTTTCCGCCGTTGTGATCACCGCCGCAGCCAGCCGTGTCCCGATCTCGCAGGCCTCGCCCAGAGTTTTTCCGTAAGTAAGTCCCATCAGTACGCCGGCAAAAAATGCATCTCCGGCGCCGGTGGTATCCTTTACATTCACCTTTTTCGCCGGGCAGAGCCCGGTCTCCCCGTCAAGGGTGGCGTATACCGCCCCCTGGCCGCCCATGGTCACCATGCGCCCGATCTGGGCCCCTGGATACGCTCAGCCACGATGTCCCGCAGCTCCTCCGGTGAACAGTGATCGTAGTTTTCCGAAAAGAGGATCCCCGCCTCCTGCTGATTGCACACCAGACAATGCACCGAGCGGAGCAGGCCCCGGCGCTTGATGGCAATGCTCATATTCGACACCAGTGCGTACACCTGCTTGCCGTACTTTCCCGCCAGGGCAAAGACCTTTTTTCGTCACGGCCTTGTCCATGTCGATCTCCAGGGCGATGCTGTCCGCGCCGCGGATGATCTCGTCGCCGTGCTTGTCCAGGATATCCACCAGCGGACGCAGATTTGGGCGCTTGGATATCGCAGCCACATCGCCGTCATTGTTGAATACGGCCAGTCAGGTGCCCATACCATCCCTGGAGACCCCCACATAGCCCGTGTTTACCTTGTGGTCCTTCAGCTTGCGCAGCACATCGGCGCCGGCTCCTGTGTGATCCACCAGACTGACAAAGGTCGGCCGCAGCTCAACATTGGCGATATCCTCCACCACGTTGCGGCTTACGCCGCCGTGGAACTGCTCCACCCGGCCCGCGTTGCGCCCGCCCGGGATGTACACATCCGTGGGGTACCCCTTGATATCCACAAAAACCGCGCCGACCACCACAATGCCCATCTCTGTCCCTCCGTCCGCTCTGTCCCGCATTTTCGGGTATCAAGGGGATTATAGCATAGACAGCCGGTCCGGGGAAGAGCAAAGCCGTACTTTTTTATCCGGGTTTATCTGAGGCCCGGCCAGGAATTTACCCGGCCGGGCCTCGGCTCCTTATCGCTGGCTCACCGGCCGGGGCGGCTCATCCCGAAAAATGAGGTCGTCCACGTCCTGCGGCTTTTCGCCCTCCTGCATACGATACAAAGGCATTCGCCGACCATGCTCCTTTCCCGCCCTGACAGGGCGCATACAGACCAGTCTATGCGCAGCCGCGCCGGATATGCCTCCGTTTTTGCGTTCTCAGCCGTCCTTCGCCTTTCCGAACAGCTGCTGCGTCCCGACCGCAAGCAAAAACACCCCGAAGCATTTGCGCAGGATATCTGTCTGCAGGGCGGTGGCCGCCCAGGCCGCAGCCGCCGTTGCGGCCAGTCCCGCCGTGATCGCCGGGAACAGTACCCCCCGCTCCACCATATCGTTTCTGAAGTGAGACGGCAGCGCCGCCCCGGCGGTGGGCAGAAAGTAGAGCAGGTTGACGCCCTGGGCAGCCTTCTGCTCCACGCCGCCCAGGGTGGTCATATAGATCAGCAGCAGGGAGCCGCCGCCGATGCCAAAGGCGGACAGCACACCGGCCGCCGCCCCGGCCGCCGCCGCAAGCAGCCATCGCATCACAAGAGCGCCCTCACGCCGCCGTAAAGAATCAGCAGTCCAAAGCCTCTTCTCAGCCACCGGGCAGAGATCCTTTTGAACACTCGTCCGCCGATGAGCCCTCCCACCAGGCCGCCTGCCAGATAGGGCAGCGACAGGCGCAGGTCCATCTCACCGCGGAGAAAGTAGATCCCCGCCGACATGGCACACAGCGGCGCGACCACCGCCACGGAGGTCGCAAAGGCCTTCTGCTGGCTGAGCCCGCATTTTCCCGTCAGCAGCGGCACCAGAATCATTCCGCCTCCGCCGCCGAAAAAGCCGTTGATCAGCCCCGCTGCGCCCCCCGCCGCGGCATACCAGACCAGCTGTTTCTTTCGCTGTTCCACCGGATCACCTCCACAGATCCAGTATGCCCGGAGACATTCCGGTCAATGCGCCGGATCATCTTCCCCTCTGCCCGCAGAAAAACACGGCGGGCCTCTGTCCGGCACAGGCCCGCCGCGATCTTTCTTCCGTATAACACTCTGCGCGACACGGCCCGCGCACCTCTGCCGCCGCGCTTACCGGGCCAGCTCCCTTTCGATCGCCGCGGCCATGCGCGCTCGGTCCAGCGGTCGGTTCAGAAAATGCTCCAGAGCGAAAATCGCCTGATAGATCAGCATGGGCAGTCCGTTGGAGCACGGGTGGCCCAGCACCGCCGCCCGCTCCAGCAGCGCCGTCCGGGAGGGGAAATAGATCAGATCGAATACGCCGGCCGCCGCAGGCAGCCGCTCCAGAAAGCTGAGATTCTCAAACTGTCCGCAGCCCGTCATGCCAAGGCTTGTGGCATTGATCAGCAGCTGAGTGCCGCCGCACAGCTCCGGAAGGCGCTCCCATGCAGCGGCGGTCATGCGCGCCTGTCCGCTGCACAGCTCCAGGGCTCGCTCCAGGGTACGGTTGCATACAGTCACCTCTGCGCCGCACGCCGCCAGCTTGCGTCCGACCGCTCGGGACGCACCGCCGGCCCCCAGCAGCAGCACCTGCCGCACCGGCCAGAGCCCGACCTGCTCCAGCGCCGCCAGGCAGCCCGCGCCGTCCGTATTGAAGCCCCACCAGCCACCATCCCGGCGGCAGACCGTGTTCACTGCCCCGAAGAGAGCCGCGTCGCCGTCCACCCCTGTCAGCAGCGGAAGAAGGGCCTCCTTGTGCGGCATCGTGGCGTTGAAGCCGGTGACGCCGCACTCCTCCGCCCACCGCAGATAGTCCGGCAGCTCCCCCCGCCGCACCGTATGGGCGGTGTAAGAGACCGGCAGCCCCAGTTCCCGCAGCATCGCCCCGTGAAGGCGCGGGGACAGGGAGTGCAGTACCGGATCTCCAATGACCTGCAGGGCGCTCACAGCAGCCGCTCCAGTAGGGCGTCCATGGCGGTAAGGTAGCCCTGCAGCCCCTGCCCGCAGGTCTGTCCCAGGCAGGCAGGCGCTGTCACCGAGACCGCCCGGAAGGGCTCTCTGCTCCGGATGTCGCTGATATGGACCTCCCAGGCGGGTACCGAAACGGACTTCAGGGCATCGTAGATGGCATAGCTGTAGTGGGTGTACGCACCGGGGTTGATGACAATGCCGTCGTAGACCCCCTGTGCCTGCTGGATACGGTCGATCATGGCCCCCTCATGGTTGGACTGCCAGCAATCGGCCTGCACGCCCCGCGCCCGGGCGTGATCCGCGATCATGGCGCACAGGCAGTCATAGTCCTGCCGGCCGTAGATATCCGGTTCACGCTGCCCCAGCAGGTTGAGGTTCGGGCCGTTGATCACCAGGATGCGCTTTGGCATGCGCTCCAGCTTGTCAAGGATCTCCTCCACTGTGGCATTGGGAGAGGAAAAGTCAAATACCATGATATCCGCCGCCGTCCGGTAAGCGGGCAAACGCAGGGAATAGGCAGCCCTGAACTGCTCTGCCGGCACCTGCCCCAGCGGGCGGCCCTTCATGGGCACCCGGGCAAGGATGTCCTCCGCCGGCCGGTCCAGAAACACCGTGATGCCGTTTTTCCGCAGGGCGGCCACGTTGGCCTGGCGCAGCACCGCACCGCCGCCGGTGGCCACCACCAGGCCGTCCTGCGCGCTCACCTCCCGGATGACCTGGCTCTCCAGGTCGCGGAAGGCGTCCTCCCCGTCGGTCTCGAACATTTCGGGGATAGTGCGGCCGGTGAACTGCTCGATCAATTCATCACAGTCTACAAAGGGCCGCTCCAGCCTCTGCGCCAGCAAACGGCCGCAGGTGGTCTTTCCGCTGCCCATCATGCCGATGAGTACGATATTCTTCACTGCTCTCACCCCAGATTTGATTTGAAATTGCCCAGCACCCGAAAATCCCCGGTGGACTGGGCCAGCTCATGAATGGCCTCCGCAGCATCCTTCTGGCGGAGGTTCCCCGTGAATTCCAGAAAAAACATGTACTCCCAGCTGTGCTCCGGGATGGGGCGCGACTCCAGCTTTACCATGTTAAGGCCGTGTACCGCCAGCACCGTGAGTACTTCGTTCAGCGAGCCCGCCTCGTGGGGCAGCACAAAGAGGGTACTCAGCTTATCCGCCCCGGGCCGGAGCTCCGGCAGCGGTGAGACCACCACAAAGCGGGTGGTATTGTGGCTGTTATGATTGATTCCCCGGGCCAAAATCTCCAGCCCGTAGATCTCCGCGGCCCGCTCGGCACAGATTGCCGCCTTGGTAAGGTCTCCGCAGGCTGCCACCATCTGCGCAGAGCCCGCGGTATCCGCCTGGGGTATCTGCCGCCAGCCCGGATGGGCGTTCAGGTACTGCTCACATTGGAAAAGCCCCTGCTCATGGGAGTAGACATGGGTGATCGTATCCAGGGAAGCGCCCTTCGGCGCCATCAGGCAGTGCTCCACCCGCACGGTCGTCTCACCCACCAGGAAGAACTCGTACTGCGTAAGAAGGTCATAGATCTGCCGGATCGCGCCGGTGGAACTGTTTTCAATGGGAAGAATGGCGTAGTCCGCCCGTCCCTCCCGCAGAGCCGCAAAGCAGTCCTCAAACTGCTCCAGGCCCTCGCTGTTCGCCCCGGGGCCGAACCAGTTCAGGCAGGCCTGCTCGCTGTAAGCACCCGGCACCCCCTGGTACACCACCCGGGGCCGCTCCACCGGAGCGCGCACGGCGGCCGCGGCGGCGCGGAATCGATGCAGCCCCGGATTATCCGTTCCTTCGCCGGTCAGATCTCTCTGCTGCCGCCGGGACAGAGCCATAATAGTCTGAAACAGCTCCACTGCCGCACCCGCCAGCTCCGGGCCTGCCAGGGCCGCCTTGTCCGCCAGCACCTGTCTCTCCCGTGCCTGATCCAGCACCGGCAGGCCGTGCTTCAGCTTGTACTCTCCCACCCGCCGCGTCACATCCATGCGCCGTCTGAAAAGCCCGGTCAGCTCCCGGTCGATGGCATCGATCTCACCGCGAAGCTCTGTCAGCTCATCCATTGCGGTACTCCTCTGCCGCAGCCAGATATTCCTCCGCCGCGGCCCGGTTCCCAGCCAGGTCCTCGTCCGTAAGGGTCCGCACGACTTTGGCCGGGCTGCCCATCAGCATAGACCGGTCCGGCGCCCTCATCCTGCCCGTGACCACCGCGCCGGCCGCCACGATGCAGTCCGCGCCGATCTCAGAGCCCTGCAGCAAAATTGCCCCCATCCCGATCAGGGAGCGGTCGCCCACGCAGCGGCCGTGGAGAATCGCCCCGTGGCCGATCGTGACCTCCGAGCCGATGGTCATGGTCCCGTCATCGCCATGGATCAGCGCGCCGTCCTGGATGTTCGTCTTCTCCCCGATGATCACCGGGGCGCCGTCCGCCCGGATGACCGCGTTATACCACACCGAGCAGCCGGGAGCGAAACGCACGTCGCCGCACACTTTGGCCCCCGGCAGAATCAGCA
>CAKUHW010000052.1 GCA_934659415.1 uncultured Oscillospiraceae bacterium | reverse complement strand
TGTCGACGTCCTTAAGGAGACATTGTGTGCGCGTGGCGGACTGCAGCTTACCCGTCAAAAAACGTCCTTAAGTTTTTTGACGGCTTAAGGCCGCGCCGGACACCAGCTCCGGCGCGGCCCTTTCTATGTGTCCGGCAGCGGGACAGATCAAAAAGGCAAAATCAGAGGGAATTACCAAAAAGCACAAAAATTTTATAGCTGAAATGCGGCGCTTTTGCTATAATAACAGTGCAACTGAATACACTCATTCTGAGGCCGCACCCGGGGGCCGGAGACGGTACGGGTGCGGATAAACAAGGGAATCGGAAATCGAACGCCGCCCGGCACTGTATCCGCCGAATCCCCGCAGACTTAGGGCGAAAGCCGGTCATTGGGCAACCGAGAAGGCTGCTGCGGGGGTGATGACACGGGAGTCAGGAGACCTGCAGAAGGAGCAGGACCGCGCCCTCTGCGCGATCCGTCTGTGCTGCAGAAAAACGGCTGCCGCGCCCATTTTTTGGGTGCGGCAGCTTTTTGCTTTGTATGCACAGACTGTATTTGGTGGGGCCCGGGAGCGCGGTCCGATCAAAACAAGGAGGAGAACACATGAAAAAGCGTATTCTGAGCATTTTGCTGGCGCTGGTCATGGCAGTGTCCCTGCTGCCCATGAGCACGCTGGCGCAGAGCGCTGGAGCCGGGGACGCCCGGCCTCTGGAGAGCGGCGCGGCAGAGCCTGCCTCTGTTACGGTAAGCTTTACCGCACAGGCAGAGGGGGCGTTCCTGTTTGCCCCGCAGCTGGACGTGCCGGTAAGCGGCGGCCTGGCTGAGACCTACGGCTACACCGATGCGGTGGAGGGCGGCGTGTCCGCCCTGGACGTGCTGGTGAAGGCCCATGAGGTCAGGTATGGTTCCGCCTTTACGGCCGAAACCGCAGGCGACTATCTGGCGGTGGGCGAGACCGGCTTCCTCACGAAGCTGTTCGGCGTGACCACCGGCAGCTGCGGCTTCACGGTCAACGGCTCCGTGCCGCACAACGATGTTCTGGCTGACGACAGCTATGCCCCCGGCGGCAAGAGCTATACCGGCTACGCCATCACCCAGGCGCAGGCGGAGGAGGGCGATCTGCTGGAGTTCTTCCTCTATCAGGACAGCTATGCCCTGGATAACTATCCCCTGCTGGAGCGCGCAGGCGTCCTCTGCGACCGACTGACGGCGAAGCCCGGGGCCGAAGTCGCCCTGACGGTGAAGGGCTACTGCATCGGCTATTACGGCTGCGTGCCCCTGGAGACCCTGGAAAACCTTGAGCAGGTCGAGGTCCTGGAGGGGGCGAAGCTGGCCTGGGTGGACGCCCTGACCGGCGAGCTGACCGACATCGCCGCCGTGCCCGAGAGCGGCGCGGTGACCCTGACCATGCCCGAGAGCGAGGGCGGGTACTGGCTGACGGCATATATGCCCGCGGAGGAGATCGAGGACAATTATGCCACACCGGTCATTCTGCGCCTGATTTCGGTGACGGCGGATGAGGACGCCCAGGAGCCGGATGCGCCCCAGTACGGCCCCTGTGACCTGACTGCCCTGAGCGTGGCGGACTTCGATTCCAACCCCAACGCCCTGACGCTGACCCCCGAGTTCTCCCCGGAGGTAACGGAGTATACCGCTCCCACGGTGCCCTATCAGAGCGTGGAGTACCTGCGCATGGCCTATGTGAAGGCCACGGCGGCGGATGAAAATGCGGTCCTCACCGCCGCCTGCAACGGCGTGACGGCCACGCTTACCTCCGGCGACAGCTATTTCAAGAGCCTGGCCAAGGCGCTGCGGCCCGGCGAGGACAACGTGCTGACGGTCACCGTGGAAAACGGCAGCCAGACCAAGGTTTATACCGTCACCATCCCCATGGCGGCCGATCCGGCCAGCATGGGCACGCTGGAGCTCAGCGGCTGCCACAGCGCGCAGGTCGACTCCCTGAAGCTGTACACCTACACCAACGGCACGAAGGGCGCGGCCGATCTGCTGGCTGGCAAGACCCCGGAGAACGGCCAGTATGAGACTCTGTCTCTGGCCGCCGGGAGCTACTGGGTGGAAGGCTATGACGCCAACGGCGACTGCAACGGCGGCGTGAAGGTCACCGTGACCGCCGGTACGAGCAGCGCCTATAAGATCCAGCGCATTTACCAGATCTCCACCAACTCCGGCTGGGTGAAGGACACGGACTATACCCTGACCGTGACCGTCACGGACGCGGACGGCAACGTGCGGCCCAGCGAAGCGGGCCGGGCGACCAACTGGGGCACCGTGTCCCCCTCCTGCATCTTCGTGGTGGGCGACACCGTCACGGTCACCGTGACTCCCGATGCGGAGAAGCACCCGAACTATAACCCCGCTACGGCCGCCAAGACCCCGACCATGAATGACAGCATCTCCGCCTCCTGCAAGGAGTTTGTGGCGGTGACTTTCCGCATTCCCGAGGGAGCCGTTCTCACGGTGGGTACGCTGGCGAAGTCCTATGTCTACTCCTATACCGACGCCTTCAGCGCGCCGACGGTGTCTGACGGCGAGCAGAGCGTGCTCTACCGCCTGAACAAGAACACGACCTATTTCTACCGGGTGCAGCATCCCGACGGCGTGACCTACTGGAGCTATGCCAGCTGGAGCGCCGCGGCCGAGGTGGAGGTCACCGCGGAGGACCTGTACATCGGCAGCACCGACTTCGGCAAGGACACGGTGCTGCGTGATTTCAGCCACAATATCTACGATCTGGGCAGCATCTATCTGAATATCAACGCCCAGGGCTTCCGCAGCATGGAGGTGGGCGAGACCTATGAGCTCAACTCCTTCCGCAGCTGGCAGGCCGTAGAGAGCTTCATGAACGCGAAGATCGCCATCCCCGACATGCACTACCGTGTGATCGGCCTGGACGGCAGCGACAGCGATGTGGTCACCATCACGCCCGACGCGCGCAACAGCGATGTGGCTGTGATGAAGGCCAACAGGGCGGGCACCGCCATCGTCCTGGTCACCTACGACGCCATGACCCATATGGCGGGCATGAGCTCCACTGCCAGCAAGCAGTTCTCCGCCATCTGGCCGGAGCAGACCGGCGTGTTCGTGGTGACGGTGGGCGGCTCCGGAGCCGACATCCAGACCAACATGACCCTGGACCGCATGGACGCTGTGGTCACCGACGCCCAGCGTGCGCTGGATGCCGAGCATGATGTGCTCTTCTATGTGGGCGCGGCAGGCGCGTCCTACAGCTTCAAGCCCGAGAGCGGCTGCACCGTCACGGTGGCCCGCTCCACCGTGGGCGATACCATGACCTTCTCCGGCTTCACCGCCCAGGGCGTGGAAGTGGAGGCGGACGGCACGGTCACCGTCACCGGCCTGACCACCGGCCGCCACATCATCAAGGTGGAAAAAGACGGCAAGACCGTCTACCAGGTGGTCAGCGCCCGCGGCGTCAGCTATCAGCTGGTGGACAGCCAGGGCAGCGCCCTGACCGATGAGGCCAAGGCCGCCCTCAAGGCGGGGGACGCCGTGTATATCCAGTTCAGCGGCCTCATCAACCCCAAGGAAAAGCTGGCCACGGCCTATAACTTCAACTTCGCGCTGTATTATCAGGGCGAGGACGGCACTTACTTCAAGTCGAACCCCGGCGGGAATTTCGGCGTGTACGACTTCAGCGGCAATCCCGAGCGCCAGCTGATCCAGATCACGATTCCGAAGTACTGGGCAGGGGGCAGCTATACCCTGGCCGGCGCTCTCAAGCAGGGCGGCTTTGCGGGCGTTCCCTCTCACAGAAGCATCCGCTATGCGGTGGGCAACGATCCCCAGTTCAGCGCCCCGGCCTCCTCCGGCGTCCTCTCCCGTCTGCCGGAGCTGACCCTTGACCTGACGCCCGCCGTCTTCCTCACCGGACAGCTCACCTTCAACGGCGGCAGCATCGCCCGCCCGCAGCTGGATATCACCCTGACCGATGAGGCCGGGAATGTCCTCACGGTGCGGGAGGACGGCACCTTCAGCGCCTATGCCGAGACCTATCACTACATCGTGCGCGGTGCGGGCGTGGCCTATGCCACCGGCTCCGTCACCCTTACGGAGGACGGGGAGAACCGCTTCGATATCGCCCTCACTGTGACCGACGACTCCGCCTGGGACGGGAGCGCCCAGACCGAGCCCGCGCAGGACGAGAACGGCGTCTATCAGATCGCCACCGGCGCGCAGCTGGCCTGGTTCGTGGACCGGAGCAGGAGCGCGGCCGTGTCCGGCGTGCTCACGGCGGATATCGACCTGGCCGGTTACCCCTGGCTGGACGTGCAGGCCTCCGGCAAGACGGAGCTGGACGGCGCAGGCCGGGAGATTCGCGGTCTGAACGCACAGAAGGGCCTGTTCAGCCAGCTGGGCGCCGAGGCAAAGGTCCATGACCTGACCCTCCGGGGCGTCAGCGCTGCGGGCGGCTCTGTCACCGGCTACGCCAACAGCGGCGCGGTGGTGGAGAACTGCATCAGCTATGTGACCGTCAGCGGCACGGGCACCAAGGTGGGCGGCATCGCGGGCTATGCCAACCAGAATGCCGTGATCCGCAACTGCGCCAACTTCGGCGATGTCACCGGCAGCTCTGACGTGGGCGGCATCATCGGAGGCTTTGTGGGCGACAACGCCAAGGTCACCGGCTGCTACAACACCGGCGCGGTCACCGCCACCGGCGGCAGCGCGGGCGGCGTGTTCGGCAGCAGCGGCTGCGGCGTCACCGTGGAGCACTGCTACAACACCGGCGCTGTGTCCGGCCAGATCTCCGGCGGCATCGGCGGCCAGGTGAAGGGTTCGACCCACTGGTCCACCGGCGCGGTGCTCGCCCCGGTCACCGTGTACGACTGCTACAATACCGGCAGCGCCGCCATGGGCGCTTTCGGCAGCACGGACGCCTCCTCTGCGGACATCTCCCGCTGCTACTATCTGGACATTCTTCCCGCCGACGAGGCGGCGGAGGCTCTCTCTGAGGCGGATATGCTCTGCGCGGATCTGGACGGCGAGGCCTTCGGTCTCGCCTGCGGCGGCTACCCTGCTCTGTGGTGGCAGACCGATGTGACCTTCCATCATGCGGCGGACGAGGGAGCCGTCACCGCTCCCACCTGTGCGGAGAAGGGCTACAGCACTTACATCTGTGCTAAGTGCGACACGGCCTTCCGCGCCGACTATACGGCGGCCCTGGGCCACGACTGGTGCGGGCACAGCACTTCTGAGGAGTGCGCCGCCAGCGACGACTGTGTGTACACCGCGCCCACCTGCACCGGTGAGGGCACCATCGTGCGCACCTGCCGGCGCGACGGCTGCATCGCGACCAAGACCGATCTTATTCCCGCCACCGGCCATACCAGGGGCGAGGATGTAACGGTCTATCCCGCCTGGGTGACCTCCACCTGCCCGGTGTGCGGTGAGCTCAACCTGGAGTGGAATGACCCCCGCCTGGCGTTTACCACCATGCCCGAGGCCCACGCCTCCGGCATCACCATGACGGACGGGACCTATCCCTGGATCTACAACGAGGAGAGCGGGCGCTTTGAGAGCACCAACCAGGACGTCAACAGTTCCACCTCCCAGACCAGCCTGACCTTTACCATCTCCGACTCCGGCCGCCTGGCCTTCTCCTACGGCGTTTCTTCCGAACGGAACTATGACAAGGCGACCATCACCCTGACCAGCGAGTCCGCGGAGATCGTCATTGCCAACGGAATCAGCGGCACCGAGACCGGCAGCTTCGATCAGCGCCTGTCCGCGGGCACCTATACCCTCTCCCTGACCTACACCAAGGACAGCGGCAGCCGCAGCAACGACGACCTTGCCTATGTGAGCGGCCTGGTGCTGCAGGCCTTCGGTGAGGAGTATATGGACGATCTGGCGGCGGCCGAGGCGGTCATGACGAAGATCAGCGCCATTGGCACCGTGACGCTGGACAGCGAGAGCGCCATCCGCTCTGCCCGTACGGCCTATGACCTGCTGTCTGCAAAGCAGAAGGATCTGGTGAGCAACTATGCCGTTCTTGTGGCGGCCGAGGCCGAGCTGGCCCGGCTGAAGAGGGAGCAGCAGGGCCCCGATCAGGGGGATACCATCACCGTCACCTTCCGCCTGATCGGCGCGTCCCTCTCCGAGGAGGACGTGGACGTGGGCGCCGGTAAGGGGACCAGCGTGTATCAGACCTGGCTGGCCACCCGCACCTGCACCCTGCCCAAGGGCAGCACCGTGGGCGACCTGTTCCGGATGGTCCTGGAAGAGGCCGGCCTGCGCCAGGAGGGCGCGGAGGACGGCTATGTCGCCGCCATCTGGGCGCCCGAGGCCCTGGGCGGCTACCGCCTGGGCGAGATGGACAACGGCCCCCGCTCCGGCTGGATGTATACCCTGAACGGCAGCCACCCTGGCCTTGGCCTGAACGCACAGGTGCTTACGGACAAGGACGCCGTGGTGTGGCACTACGTGAACGACTACGCCTATGAGGTGGAGGATTGGTTCAGCGATGAGACCTATCCTGCTCTGGGCGATGAGAGTACCTGGGTGGATTGGGACGCCGTTCCCGATGTGGAGCCCTCTTCCGGCGGCTCCGCCGGCGGGGAGACCGTGAAGCCGGGGCAGAAGAATCCCTTCACCGATGTGGCGGAGACGGACTTCTTCTATGAGGCCGCTCTGTGGGCCGATGAACAGGGCATCACCAAGGGCTACGGCAGCGCCGACACCTTTGCTCCTCATGCGGACTGCACCCGCGGAGAGATCGTCACCTTCCTGTGGCGTGCCTTTGGGTCTCCCGCGCCGACACTGGCGGAGAACCCCTTCACCGATGTGAAGGAGGGCGACTACTTCTACGAGGCCGCTCTGTGGGCCTATGAAAAGGGCATCACCAGGGGCTACGGCAGTGCGGACACCTTTGCCGCCGCCGAGATCTGCACCCGCGCGGAGACGGTGACCTTCCTGTGCCGTGCCGTGGGGACTGCCGGCAGCGCGGAGGATGCGCACTTCTCCGATGTGGCCGCTGGGGCCTTCTATGAGGCCGCTGTGGCCTGGGCTGCCGGGAAC
>CAKUHW010000051.1 GCA_934659415.1 uncultured Oscillospiraceae bacterium | reverse complement strand
CACCTTATAGGTGTTCTTGACGGACACCATCTGGGAGGTGCTGGTAATGTCGGTATCGCCGATCCTGGTAATGATATCGCCCCGCTTGATGCCGGCCTTCTCCGCGCAGGAGCCGGACTCCACGGAGTTCACATACACGCCGGCGGGCCAGCCGAAGGCGCGCATATACTGCTCGGTGATGCTGCCCACGGACACGCCCAGATAGGGCCGGCCGGTGACATAGCCGTACTGGATATAGTCGGTGATGATGGACAGCACGTCGTTGATGGGGATGGCAAAGCCCATGCCCTCAATGGTGGCCTCGCTGGAGGAGCTGGAGCCGTTGTTGGACAGCTTGGCGGAGGTGATGCCCACCACCCGGCCGTACTGGTCGAACAGGGGGCCGCCGGAGTTGCCGTTGTTGATGGTGCAGTCGGTCTGGATCATGTTGATGACGCTGCCGTCGCTCATGGTGACGGAGCGGCCGGTGGCGGACACGGTGCCGGAGGTCTGGGAGAAGGAATAGGCGCCCAGGGCGTTGCCGATGGTGGACACCTGCTCGCCCACGATGAGGGAGTCGGAGTCGCCCAGGACCACCGGCTTCAGGCCGGTGACGCCGTTGACCTTCAGCACGGCCACATCGTTGACCTCCTCGCCGCCGATGAGGGTGGCGTCGTAGGTCTCGCCGTTGAACAGGGTGACCTTGATGGAGGAGGCCCCGTCGATCACATGATAGTTGGTGACGATATAGCCGTCCTCGCTGATGATGAAGCCGGAGCCGGCGCCCTGGGCCTCATACTGATAGAAGCCCTGCTGCACGGTGGCGGTCACATTGACGCACACGCAGGAGTCGGCATAGGAGGCGTAGATCTCGCTGAGGGTCATCTCCTTCACGCCGTCGGCCTGCTTCACCGTTACGGTGGAGGGATTGGAGGTGTTCTGGTAGATGGTGACCGCGCCGCCGGTCCCGCTGCCGGCGGAGGCACTGCTGCCGGCGTACAGAGCCGCGCCGCCCACGCCCGCGCCGCCGCCCACCAGCAGGCAGCACAGCACCAGAGCCACGATCTTCAGCCCGGTGCGCTTCTTCTTCGGAGGCTCGGGGGAGGGCTGGTGATACCGGGGATAGCTGTAATTATAGCTGTAGTGGTAGCCGCCGTTGGGATCGGTGCTGCCGCCGGAAGGGATCTGATTGTCGTCGTACATATCGGTCACTCCTTGCCTTTGTTTGTGCCCTTAGGGTAAAGCAAAAATATGTCCATAGTATGACCGGAATTCAAATTGATTTTGAATAAAGCGCAAAGCATTTTTGAACAGTGCGCTCAGAACAGCCCCGCGACGGCCTTGGCGGCGGTGGCCACCAGGGGCAGCGTCACCAGAGAGATGAGGGTGGTGAGGGTGATGAGCCTGGCGGAGAGGGCGGAGTCCTTCCCCAGCAGCTGGCAGAACAGGCTGGTGGAGCCCGCGGTGGGGCAGGCGGCCAGAATGGCCATGGAGGTGTAGACATCGGGATCCAGCCGGAAGGGGAGCAGCACCAGCATGGTCACCAGGGGCGCGGCGATGAGCTTGAGGGCCGCCACGGAGTAGAGCGAGCGGTCGGTGAACACCGAGCGCAGGTCCGCCGAGGCCATCTGCGCGCCGATGATGAGCATGGCCAGGGGAGTGTTCAGGTTGCTCAGATAGCCCATGGCGTTGGTGATGGGGGCGGGAAGCCTGATCTGGGCGGCGAAGAAGAGCAGGGCGATGACAAAGGAGATCACCCCCGGGTTGAGCACCGCCTTCCTGGCGGACATCCCCTCCCGGCCGCCGATGAGGGCGGCGCCGTGGGACCAGGTGGCGGCGCTGAAGGTGCCCATGGTGATGATCACCGGGATCATCCCCGCCGGGCCCATGGCCGCCTGGATGAGGGGCATGCCCATAAAGATGGTGTTGCCGTACACGGAGGCAAAGCGCATCACGCCCCGGCGCTCCGGCGGGGTGCGGCGGAAGCACAGCTGAATGAGCAGCGCGTTCAGCACATAGGTCCCGATGAGCGCGGCCAGGGACACCAGGACCTGGTGGACGGTGGCGGCGTCCCGGGTCTCATTCATCATGGAGCTCACTGTGATCAGCGGACACACCACATACAGCAGGGTGGTGGACAGCTGGGAGAGGGTGGACCCGGCCAGAATCTGTTTCTTTCCCAGAAAGAACCCCACTCCCATCATAAGGAACAGGGTCACCACGCTGCCGGCCACCACAAGAAAATCGTTGAGCATTGCTTTCTCTACCTCTTTCAGATCCTGTCACAGGATGTTTTACATAATGAAATGCAGTTGCATTTCTTAGCATTACCTCTATTATATACGCCGGAGGGAGAGTTGACAAGGGGGGAGCGGATGGATTATGATAGAAAACAACTATTCGGACAAGGAGCATTGACCCATGCAGAAGGATCGTTTCCAACGGGGATACCTCTCCATTTTTTTCTCCTACTATAAACCGCACCTGGGGCTGTTCATCCTGGACATGGTGTGCGCGGTGTGCATTGCCCTGGTGGATCTGGTGTTTCCCTACACCAGCCGCCGGGCCCTGAACGAGCTGCTGCCCCAGACAAAGTTCGGGGCCTTTTTCGCCGTAATGGCCATTCTTCTGGCGGCCTACGCCCTGCGGGCAGTGATGCAGTACATTGTGACCTACAAGGGCCATATGATGGGCGTGCGCATCGAGGCGGACATCCGCCGGGACCTGTTCAGCCATATGCAGGACCTGTCCTTCTCCTTTTATGACAAGAACCGCACCGGCCAGCTGATGAGCCGGGCCACCACGGACCTGTTCGAGATCACCGAGCTGGCCCACCACGGGCCGGAGGATCTGCTCATTTCGGTCATCACCCTCATCGGCGCCCTCTGCCTGATGCTCACCATCCAGTGGAAGCTGGCGCTGGTGGTATTTGCCGTGGTGCCGGTGTTTGCCCTGTTCACCATTTTTCAGCGCAGGCGCATGGTGGGGGCCTCGGTGGAGGTCAAGCAGACCATGGCGGGCATCAACGGCCAGCTGGAGTCCTCCATCTCCGGGATGCGCACGGCCAAGGCCTTCGCCAACGAGGACGCCGAGCGGGAGAAGTTCCGCGCCTCCAACGAGCAGTTCAAGGGCGCCAAGCGGGGCTACTACAAGGCGATGGCCACCTATAACGCCGGGCTGGAGTTTGCCCTGCCGGTGATGAATGTGCTCACCATCGCCGTGGGCGGGTTTTTCATCATGCGGGGGGAGATGGACCTGGTGGACCTGATCACCTTCTCCCTCTATATCTCCACCTTTCTCACCCCGGTGCGCAAGCTGGCCGCCTTTGTGGAGCAGTATCTCAACGGCATGGCCGGGTTCAAGCGCTTTGTGGAGCTGATGCGCTGCGAGCCCGCCGTGCAGGACGCGCCGGATGCCCGGAGCATGGGCACGGCCCGGGGCGACATTCTGGTGGACGACGTGTCCTTCCACTATGACGGCGGGGACGAGGTGCTGGAGCATGTGTCCATCCACATCCCCCAGGGGGAGACCGTGGCGGTGGTGGGCCCCTCCGGCGGCGGCAAATCCACCCTCTGCCAGCTGATCCCCCGCTTTTACGACGTCACCGCCGGCCGGGTGCTGATCGACGGACAGGACGTGCGCAGCGTGACCCAGCACTCCCTGCGGCAGAACATCGGCATCGTGCAGCAGGATGTGTTCCTCTTTGCGGGCACCATTCTGGAGAACATCCGCTACGGCAGACCGGACGCCACCGAGACCGAGGTGGTGGAGGCCGCCCGCAGGGCGGAGATCTACGACGACATCATGGCTATGCCGGATGGATTTGATACCTATGTGGGCGAGCGGGGGGTCATGCTCTCCGGGGGGCAGAAGCAGCGGGTGTCCATCGCGCGCATCTTTCTGAAAAATCCCCCCATTCTCATTCTGGACGAGGCCACCTCCGCCCTGGACTCCGTCACCGAGGCCCATATCCAGGCCGCCTTTGACGAGCTGTCCAGGGGGCGCACCACCCTGATCATCGCCCACCGCCTCTCCACCGTCCGTAATGCCCACCGCATCCTGGTGGTGGACCACAACCACATCGTGGAGGAGGGCACCCACGAGCAGCTGCTGCGCTCCGGCGGGGAGTACGCGCGGCTGTACAACGCCCAGAAGAGCGTGCCCGTATGAATAAGACGGAGCTGCTGAACAGATTTTCCGCCGACCAGGAGGAGCGGCTGGTGCTGGCCCGGGTGCTGGATCAGATGGAGCGCGCCCAGAGCCGGTCTATCCCCTGCTCCACCCAGTTCCTCTCTCCGGCGCAGCGGGCGGCGGTCGAGCCGCTGCTGGCCGCCTGCGGGCACCCGAAGCATCTGTTTGCCGGCGGCTGGGCCGGGGCGGAGCGGACGGTGTGCGTGTTTCTGCCCGACTGGCAGGAGCCGGAGGACTTTGACCCGGCGGACGTTCTGGCGGCGCTGGAGGCCGCCTTCCCTCCGGGGGCGGCCCTCACCCACCGGGACCTGCTGGGCGGCCTGATGGGCACGGGCCTCACCCGGGACAAGCTGGGGGATATCCTGGTGGGAGAGGGCAGCGCCCAGATCGTGGCGCTGAAGGAGGCCGCCCCCATCGTGCTCAGCCAGTTCGACCAGGCGGGGCGGTACCGCCTGAAGCTGCGGGAGATCCCTCTGGCGGAGCTGTCCCCCGCGCCGGTCCAGGTGCGGCTCGTCCACGACACGGTGGCCACTCTCCGGCTGGACGCGGTGACAGCGGCGGGCTTTTCCCTGTCCAGAGGCAGGGCTGCGGAGCTGATCGCGGCGGGCCGCGTCTCTCTGGACCACCGGGAGTGCCTGAAGGGGGACCGGGCTGTGGCCCAGGGAAGCGTGATCACCTGCCGGGGGCTGGGCAAATGCGTCCTGAAGAGCGTGGGCGGCCAGTCCAGAAAGGGCCGGATCATCATTGAAATGGAGAGGTATCTGTAATGGAACAGAGCAAGATCGACCGCATCAACGAGCTTGCCCGCCGGGTGAAGGCGGGGGAGACCCTCACCGCGGAGGAGCAGGCCGAGCGGGCCCGGCTGCGCCGGGAGTACCTGGACAGCGTGAAGGAGAACCTGGTGAGCCAGCTGGAGAACACCTGGGTGGTGGAGCCGGACGGCACCAGGCATAAGCTGCCCAAGAGGGAGCGCAGGGAAGAGCTGAAAAGCTGAGGTTGGAACAGAAATAAGACGGCCAGGCAGAGCATTGCTCTGCCTGGCCCAACTTTTTGGGAAGAAGCGAGAGGGCTTTAACCCATGTATTTTTCCAGGAAGGAGTCCACTGCCGCCCAGTAGAGGTCCGGCCGGGCGCCCACCGCCTCCGTGTGGCCCGCCTCGGGGACCACCAGAAAGCTCTTGGGGCAGCGGGCCGCCTGGTAGAGCTTGCCCAGCATGGCAGGGGGGACCACCTGGTCCTCCTCGCCGTGGATGAACAGCGTGGGGGTGCTGGAGCGGGCCACAGCCTCGATGGGGGCCACGTCCCGCAGATCGTACCCGGCCCGGCGCAGGGTGAGCCGGCGCAGGACGGAAAAGAGGGCGGCAAAGGGCACCTGCACCGGGATGCTCAGCCGCTTGCGCAGCCGGCGGTCCAGCACATGCTTCATCTCGGGCTCAATGGCGGTGTAGGCGCAGTCGGACACGGCGGCCTTTACCTGCTTCGGCAGCGGGCCGCCTGTGGCCAGCAGGACCGCCGCCGCCCCCATGGACACGCCGTGGAGGACGATGCGGGCTTCACTGTCCCGCCGGGCGATGAGATTGACCCAGGCCAGCAGGTCCAGCCGCTCGTCATAGCCCCAGCCGACATAGTCGCCGTCGCTCCTGCCGTGGCCCCGCTGGTCCGGCAGCAGCACGTTCCAGCCCAGGGCGGCATAGTGGCGGGCCACCGCGCCCATGGATTCCATGGAATCCCGGTAGCCGTGCATGCAGATGGCCCAGCGGTGCTCTGTCTCGGCGGCCAGAATGGTGCAGCCCCGCAGCACCAGCCCGTCGGGCGCGCTGACGGACACCGGGCAGAAGCCCTCGCCCTCCCGGGCCCACAGCCGGCCCTCCTGCTGGGTGGGCCAGCGGTCCGAGCGGTCCGCCCGGGCCGGGGCGGCCACGCTGTTGCTGTACAGCAGATTGCCCAGGGCCACCAGCCCGCCGGCGGCTCCGGCTCCCGCCGCCGCGATGCCGGCCAGCCCCAATATCGTACGTTTTTTCATGGAAGATACCCTCCCGGCCTTTGCAGTTTTCCTTATCATACTCTCCAAAGCGGCCGGGTGCAAGCGGGAACCTGTGAACCCTTTGTAAATCTTGCGGAAAATAGAACGAATGTTTGACAAAGAGACGGGAGTGTGCTATCCTGTGTTCAGATGACAGAGACGAGGAGGGCGCCATATGGAGCGCGTGATTCTGCACTGTGACTGCAACTGCTTTTATGCCTCGGTGGAGCTGCTCTCCCATCCGGAGCTGCGGGAGCGGCCTGTGGCCGTCTGCGGCGACCCGGCCAGCAGGCACGGGATCATCCTGGCAAAGAACGAACCTGCCAAGCGCTGCGGGGTGAAAACGGCGGAGACCATCTGGCAGGCGCGGCAGAAGTGCCCGGCGCTGGTCCTGCTGCCGGCCCACCACCGGCTCTATGAGGCGTACTCCGGGAAGGTGAACGCCATTTACGAGCGCTTTACGGACCTGGTGGAGCCCTTCGGCATCGATGAGAGCTGGCTGGACGTCACCGGCTCGCTCCACCTCTTCGGCGGCGACGCCGGGGCGCTGGCCGACCGGATCCGGAGGACGGTCCGGGAGGAGCTGGGGCTGACGGTCTCGGTGGGCGTGTCCTTCAATAAAATATTTGCCAAGCTGGGAAGCGACTATAAGAAGCCGGACGCCACCACGGTCATCACAGAGGAGGATGTCCCGAAGATCGTCTGGCCGCTGCCGGTGACCGACCTTCTGTTTGTGGGGCGTGCCGCGGCCGGTGTGCTGAAGCAGTACGGCGTGACCACCATCGGCGAGTTGGCCGCCTTTGACAAACAGGCGCTGACCGCGCTGCTGGGAAAGCAGGGAGAACAGCTGTGGACCTATGCCAACGGGCTGGACCGCAG
>CAKUHW010000050.1 GCA_934659415.1 uncultured Oscillospiraceae bacterium | reverse complement strand
GCCGTACTGGGCCACCGTGGCGGTGACGGTGCTCAGGTTCATGGCCTGGCCGTCGGGGGTGACACCCTCGGTGAGGGGGGTGAGGGCCTTGGGCAGCGGATCGTACTTGCGGAATTCAATGGTCTTGCCGCCGTTTTTGGGGATGGGGCACTTCTGGCCGAACTGGTCGTGGACCATGTTGGGCTCAGCCATGTCGATGAGATAGTCGGAATAGTAGGTGCGCATCTCCCCGGACAGGTCGTTGCCCGCCCCTGCGCTGTCAGTCTTGTTCACCACGCCGCCGAACAGGTCCAGCACGGCAGCCTCCGGAACATTGTGCTCAAAGTCGTACATCATGATCAGATCTCCTTTCCTTTTTCCATGTGGTTCAGAATGTAATGGTCTCGCCCTTGGCGGCCCGCCTGGCCAGCTCCGCCCGCTGGCGGCGGGAGAGCCGGGACACGTCGTCCTTCACGGTGAAGGCTCCCTGGCCGGAGGCTCCGTTTTCCGCCGGGCGTACCCCCTTGGCGCGGATGTGGTCCACCACCTGCTTTTCGGCCGTCTGCCGCTCCTGTCGCAGCAGCTCGTCCAGATGGATGGCCCCATAGGCCTGGGCCAGGGGTACCCGGGCCCCCAGCAGCGCCAGAAACCGGGGATCCTTGGCCTCCTCAGCCAGATCCGCCTGGGGGAACCGCTCCCGGAGGGCCCGGAATTCCCCGTCCCAGCTGCGCAGCTGCTGCCGGGCGGCCTGGGTCCGGAGCTGAGCGGCCCGCACGGCGTCACGCTCCCGCTGACTTTCCCGCGCCCGGTCCTCCTGCTCCATGGCCCGGAGAAGGCCCTCGGTATCTCCCCCGGTCAGCTGGTAGCGCTGCTCCAGCCGCTCCACCACCGGCCGCAGCCGGTCCAGCTCTCCCTGGGCCAGCTTGGCCTCCCGGAAGCGCCGGTCGATGATGCGCTGGGTGTCCTCGGTGTAGAGGTCCTTGTACTCCCCGCCCACCAGGGCCCGCCAGGCCCGCCTGCGCGCCTCCTGGTCCGCGCCCGCTCCGCTTCCGTCCTCTGTCCGCTCCCCGGCGGCGGGAGCTCCTTCCCGGGGCCGCGGCGCGGCCCCCTCGCCCGATGCGCTCCGCCGGGTGGGCGCGGAGCCTGCCTGAGCGTCACCCCCGGGCGCTGCCGGCGCAGCGCCCGCCTGCGTACCGCCGTCCTCGCCGAACAGATCCAGCCGGGCGGCCTCCGGTCTCGCTTCCTTCATGGATACCTCCTCCTTCTCGCGGCGTATTTTTTCGCCCCGCCGTGTGGGCTTGTCTCCATGGTAAACCCGACATGGCCGAAATCCGCGAGGGATATAAAAAAATTTTCCCAGGAAAGAAAAATTATTTCTCCCGGGCCTTGACAAATCTCCTGAAACGTTTTATCATATGCACAGTTGTTCATATATTTGTTTCAGGAGGATGACCCATGACTGACCTGCCCGACATCGAATGCTGTACCGACCACACGGTCCACCAGGCAGCCCTGAACCAGGTGACCCACGAGCTGCCGGGGGACGAGGCCCTGTACGACCTGGCGGAGCTGTTCAAGGTGTTCGGCGACTCCACCCGCATCAAGCTGCTGTACGCCCTGTTTGAGGCGGAGCTGTGCGTGTGCGACATCGCGGAGCTGCTTGGGGTCAGCCAGTCGGCCGTGTCCCACCAGCTGCGGGTGCTGAAAAACGCCCGTCTGGTGAAGCCCCGCCGGGAGGGGAAAGCGGTATTCTATTCCCTGGCGGATGATCATGTGCGCAAGATCATCGCCCAGGGCATGGAGCACATCGTGGAGTGACCTGCGGAACAGCAAAATTTTCAAGGAGGAATTCTTATGAAAAAGACCTTTGAGCTCACCGATCTGGACTGCGCCAACTGCGCCCAGAAGATGCAGGACGCCATCTGCAAGCTGAACGGCGTGCACGACGCCACCGTCAGCTTCCTCACCCAGAAGCTCACCGTGGATGCCGACGACGACCGCTTTGACGAGATCATGGAGCAGGTGGTCAAGTGCTGCATGCGGGTGGAGCCCGACTGCGAGATCCATCTGAAATAATATCAGCCCCCGCCTGGACGGGCGGGGGCTCCATAAACTTCCGTTCTCCCCGATATGAGAGGTGTTCGTTATGACGAAGAAACAGAAAAAGATGCTGGCACGCATCCTTGTCTCCGCGGTGCTGCTTGTGGCGCTGCACTTTATCCCGCTGCCCGGGCTGTGGAAGCTGGCGGCCTATCTGGTGCCCTATCTGACGGCGGGCTGGGACGTGCTGTGGAAGGCGGCGCGCAACATTGCCCACGGGCAGGTCTTTGACGAGAACTTTCTCATGGCTCTGGCCACCATCGGCGCGCTCATTCTGGGCGACTACAGCGAGGCCGTGGGCGTAATGGTGTTCTACCAGGTGGGGGAGCTGTTCCAGGGTTACGCCGTGGGCAAGTCCCGCCGGTCCATTGCCCAGCTGATGGACATCCGCCCCGACTCCGCCCGGGTAGAGCGGGACGGGACCCTGACGGTGGTGGACCCCGACCAGGTGGCCGTGGGAGAGATCATTGAGGTGCGCCCGGGGGAGAAGATCCCTCTGGACGGCGTGGTGCTGGAGGGGACCTCTGCACTGGACACCGCCGCCCTCACCGGCGAGTCTGTCCCCCGGGACACCGCCGTGGGGGACGAGGTGCTCTCCGGCTGCGTCAGTCTCACCGGTGTGCTGCGCCTGCGGGTGACCAAGCCCTTCAGCCAGTCCACCGTGGCCCGGATCCTGGACCTGGTGGAAAATGCCTCCAGCAAGAAGGCAAAGGCAGAGAACTTTATCACCCGCTTTGCCCGCTACTACACCCCCGCGGTGGTCATCGGCGCGGCGGCGCTGGCCCTTATCCCCTCCCTGATCACCGGGCAGTGGTCCGTGTGGGTGGGCCGTGCCCTGATGTTCCTGGTCATCTCCTGCCCCTGCGCGCTGGTCATTTCCGTGCCCCTGTCTTTCTTCGGCGGCATCGGCGGGGCCTCCGCCAAGGGCGTGCTGGTGAAGGGCGGCAACTATCTGGAACTGCTGGCCAGCACGGAGACCGTGGTGTTTGACAAGACCGGCACCCTCACCCGGGGCGTGTTCGAGCTGGACCGTCTTCTCCCCGCCGAGGGCGTGGACAAGGACGACCTGCTGGAGACCGCCGCCCTGGCGGAGTCCTTCTCCAACCACCCCATCGCCCAGTCCCTCCGCCGGGCCTACGGCAGGGCCGTGGACAGCAGCCGGGTGGAGGACGTGCAGGAGATCGCCGGACACGGCATCACCGCCCTGGTGGACGGAGCCCGGGTGGCCGCTGGCAACCGGCGGCTCATGGCCCGGGAGGGCGTGGACGCCCCGGAGATCACCGATGTGGGCACCCTGATCTATGTGGCCCGGGACGGGCGGTATCTGGGCTGCGCCGTCATCGCCGACCAGATCAAGGCCACCGCACCCGACGCCATCCGGGAGCTGAAGCGCCGGGGCATCCGCACAGTGATGCTCACCGGCGACGCCAAAAGCGTGGGCGTGGCCGTGGGCAGAAAGCTGGGGCTGGACCAGGTGTGCGCCCAGCTGCTGCCTGAGGACAAGGTGAGCGAGTTGGAGAAGCTGCTGGCGCAGAAGAGTGAAAAGGGTGTGCTGGCCTATGTGGGCGACGGCGTGAACGACGCGCCGGTGCTCAGCCGGGCGGATGTGGGCATCGCCATGGGAGCCATGGGCTCCGACGCCGCCATTGAGGCCGCGGACGTGGTGCTGATGGATGACGATCCCTCCAAGCTCACCCTGGCCATGGACATCGCCCGCAAGTGCATGCGCATCGTCCGGGAGAACATCGTGTTCGCCCTGGCGGTCAAGGCGATTTTCCTGGTGCTGGGCGCCTTCGGCAAGACCACCATGTGGGCCGCGGTGTTCGCCGACGTGGGGGTGGCGGTGATCGCCATTCTCAACGCCATGCGGATGCTGGGCAAGGCGGGAAAAAAGTGATCACAGACAGAAAAAGGCGCCTGCCGCATGAAGCGGCAGGCGCCTTCAGTTTGTCTTAAAATATCCAAAGGGCAGGGGAGGCGGTCACTGCCCCTTCAGTCTCTGCCACTGGGCCACAGCCAGCTGGTCGCAGCGGTTGTTATAAGGGTTTTCTCCGTGGCCCTTCACCCAGTGGCAGGTGACGGCGTGAATCTCGCACAGCTCCAGCAGGCGGCCCCACAGGTCCGGGTTGAGGGCCGGCTTTTTGTCCGCCTTGATCCAGCCCCGCGCCCGCCAGCCTCTGGCCCAGCCCTTGGTGAGGGCATCGATGACGTATTTGGAGTCGGACCACAGGTCCACGGCGCAGGGCTCCTTCAGGCTCTCCAGGCCGCGGATCACCGCCGTCAGCTCCATGCGGTTGTTGGTGGTGCTCTTCTCTCCGCCGGACAGCTCCCGTTCGTGCTCTCCGTACAGCAGAATAGCCCCCCAGCCCCCGGGACCGGGATTGCCGGAGCAGGCCCCGTCGGTATACAGCGTAACAGTTTTCATAAAACGGCGTTTCCTTTTCGCAAGCAGTCTGAACGGCAGAGCGGGCTGTGCCGCGGCCATAGGTCTCAGCCAGACCCATACCCCCCTTGTGTAAAGGGGGGATGCCAGCGTGCCCTTCGCTGGCTGGGGGGATTGTCACCGGGGCAAAGGCGGGCAGCCATGGTGACAACCCCTCAGTCAGCTTCGCTGACAGCTCCCCTTACACAGGGGAGCTTAAGGACTTGGCGGAGCCCTGTATCTCTGCCGGGCCCGTAGGGCAAGGGCTCTGCCCTTGCCGGGATCACATCTGCCGCAGAATCTTTTTCTTTTCCTCCCTGTACTCCTCCTCAGTGAGCAGGCCGGCGCCCCGCAGGGTCTCCAGCTGCTCCAGCTTGCGCCGGGGAGAGAGCTCGATGGAGCGGATGTGGTCGTGCTCCCGGCCGGAGCTCTGAGCGCCCCGGCGGTCCACCCGTTCATATCCTGCGGAGCGGGGGGCAGGGAAGGACGCGGGCCGGACAGGCCGCTGAGGGGAGGGGGGCGCGCTCCGCTCCGGAGGGACAGGGCCCCGTCCCTCCGGTTTCCGGCGCTGGGCGGGCCTGCCCGCCATGTTCTTCACAATGACCACGGTAAAATACACACAGAAGACGATCCAGATCAGCCCGAACTTGGGGGAGTACGGAAGGATCGCGATGCCGGCGATGAGAAAGATAATGGGAATCACCGCAAAGGGCAGCATACGCCGCCTGTTGGCATCCCGCTTCCGGTCCTGGTCCTGTCCCGCCATAGGCTTACTCCGCCTCTTCGGAGGCCGCCTGCGCGGGCTCCTTCTCGGCCAGGGCCATGGCGATCACCCGGTCGCCCTCCTCCTTGAAACGCATGACGATCACGCCCTGGGTGGCCCGGCCGGCGGTGCGGATGGCATCCACATCCGTGCGGATGAGGGTGCCCGACTGGGTGACCAGCAGCAGATCCTCGCTGCCGTCCACCACCTTCACGCCCACCACAGGCCCTGTCTTCTCCGTGACCTCGTAGTTCTTCACGCCCAGGCCGCCCCGGTTGGTGATCCGGTACTCCTCCACCTCCGTGCGCTTGCCGTAGCCCCGCTCGGTGATGGCCAGGACGGTCCTGCCCGGCACGGCCCGGGCCGCGCCCACAACATAATCGCCCTCCCGCAGGCGGATGCCCCGCACGCCGGTGGCGGTGCGGCCCATGGGGCGCACGTCGTTCTCGTCAAAGCAGACGGCCATGCCGTCGTGGGTGGCGATGAGGATATTCTGGTGTCCGTCGGTCTCCTTGACCTCGATGAGCTCGTCCCCCTCGTCCAGGGTAAGGGCCCGGATCCCGATGTTCTTCAGATTTTTCAGCGCGGACACCGGCAGGCGCTTCACCGTGCCGTTTCTGGTCACCATGGTGAGGAACACGTCGTCCTTGTCCAGGCTGCGGGTGTGGATCATGGCGGAGACCTTCTCCCCCTGCTCTATCTGCAGCACGTTCACCATATTCGTGCCCCTGGCGGTGCGGCCCGCCTCGGGAATCTGGAAGCCCTTCTTGCGGAACACCCGGCCCTTATCGGTGAAGAAGAAGATATAGTCGTGGCTGGAGGCGGTGAACACAGTGTTCACATAGTCCTCCTCCCGGGTGGACATGGACTTTTTACCCATGCCGCCCTTGCTCTGGGCGGCGTACTCGCTGGCGGCGGTGCGCTTGATGTAGCCGTTGGCGGTCATGGTGAACACGCACTGCTCCTCGGGAATCAGGTCCTCCACGTCCAGGTCGTCCTCGGCAAAGCCGATCTCGGTCTTGCGCTCGTCGCCGTATCTGTCCCGGATCTCGATGAGCTCATCCTTGAGCACGCCCCGGAGCATCCCCTCGTCGGCGAGCAGGCGGTTGAAGTAGTCGATGCGGCCCTCCAACTCCTTGTACTCCGCGTCCAGCTTCTCCCGGTCCAGACCCTGCAGGGCCTTCAGGCGCATATCCAGAATGGCCTGGGCCTGCACGTCGTCCAGGCTGAAGCGGGCCATCAGGCGCTCCTTTGCGTCGTCATAGCTCTCTCGGATGATCCTGATGACCTCATCGATATTGTCCTGGGCGATCATCAGACCCTCCAGCAGGTGGGCCCGCTCCTGGGCCTTGCGCAGGTCGTACCGGGTGCGCCGGGTGATGACCTCCTCCTGGAAGGCGATGTACTCGTCCAGCATCTGCCGCAGGGTTAGGGTGCGGGGGTGCAGGTGGCCGTTTACCTTCACCAGGGCCAGCATGACCACGGCAAAGGTGGTCTGCATCTGGGTCTGGGCGAAGAGGCGGTTCAGGGTCACCTGGGGGTTGGCGTCCTTCTTCAGCTCGATGACGATGCGCATGCCCTTCTTGCCGTCGGACTCGTCCCGCAGACCGGAGATGCCGTCCAGCCGCTTGTCCTTCACCTGCTCGGCGATGTTCTCCACCAGGCGGGCCTTGTTCACCTGATAGGGCAGCTCGGTGACGATGATGCGGGTGCGCCCGCCGCCGAACTCCTCCATCTCCGTGCGGGCCCGCACCCGGATATGGCCCTTGCCGGTGCCGTAGGCCGCCCGGATCCCGCTGCGGCCCATGAT
>CAKUHW010000049.1 GCA_934659415.1 uncultured Oscillospiraceae bacterium | reverse complement strand
GTTTGAGGATCTGCTGCCCTTCCCGCCCACAGGGGCTCAGCGGCGGGCCATGGCGGATATCGCGGCCGATCTGGCCTCCGGCAGGGTGATGAACCGGCTGGTGCAGGGGGACGTGGGCTCCGGCAAGACGGCAGTAGCCGCCTTTGGGGCCTGGACTGCGGCAAAAAGCGGTGTGCAGTGCGCCATGATGGCGCCCACGGAGCTGCTGGCGGAGCAGCACACCGCCACGCTGACCGCGCTCCTCGCCCCGGCCGGTGTGCGCGTGGCGCGCCTGACCGGCTCGGTGAAAGGTGCGGCGCGGAGAGCCCTGTTGGCCGCCCTGCGCTCCGGGGAGATCGACCTGCTGGTGGGCACCCACGCCCTCTTTTCCCAAGGGGTGGAGTATCGTGATCTGGGCCTGGTCATCGCCGACGAGCAGCACAGATTTGGCGTGGCCCAGAGAGCGGCCCTGGCCGAAAAGGGAGAGAAGCAGCCTCATGTGCTGGTCATGTCCGCTACCCCCATCCCACGGACCCTGGCCCTCATCGTCTATGGCGACCTGGACGTGTCCATTATGGATGAATTGCCTCCGGGGCGCTCCCCGGTGCTTACTTATGTGGTGGGGGAGGACAAACGCCAGCGGATGTACGGCTTTGTCCGCAGACAGACGGCGGAGGGGCGGCAGGTCTATCTGGTGTGCCCCGCCGTGGAGGACGACACGGAGGGGGACGGGCCGGAGCTGAAATCGGTCACCGCCTATGCCGCAGAATTGCGGGAGAGGGTGTTCCCCGATCTGCGGGTGGGCCTGGTCCACGGCAAGCTGAAAAGTGCGGAGAAGGAGGCGGTCATGGCTGCCTTTGCCGCGGGGGAGCTGGACATTCTGGTGGCCACTACGGTCATCGAGGTGGGGGTGGACGTGCCCAATGCCTCCCTTATGGTCATCGAGAACGCCGAGCGCTTCGGCCTCAGCCAGCTGCACCAGCTGCGGGGCCGGGTGGGTCGGGGAAAACACCAGAGCTACTGTGTGCTCATGTCCGCCGACCGGAGCGAGGCTGCCCGGGAGCGCCTGCGGGTGCTGGCGGGGACCAACGACGGCTTTGAAATCGCGGAGGAGGACCTGCGCCTGCGGGGCCCCGGCGATTTCTTCGGCCGGCGGCAGCACGGCCTGCCCCAGCTGAAGGTGGCGGACTTTGCCGCCGACGTTGCCCTGCTGCAGGAGGCCAAGGGGGCGGCTGAGTCTCTGGTGGCCGCCGACCCGGACCTCTCCGCGCCGGAGCACCGCACCCTGCGCCGGCGGGTGCGGGAAATGTTCGAGACAGAAGGGGACAGCCTGAATTGAGAAACTCTGCCGCGCCGCTTTCTCTGGCACGACCGCATCCGCGCCCGGGCCATGTACCGCCGCGCGTCCGCCCGCTGGCCCGGCCGGGCGGAAAATTCCTATTGTTTCTAAGAGATACCCGTTCAGGCGGAGGATCTGGTGCGGCTGCTGCGGGAGCGCGGGGCCGCGGTGGACCTGGTCACGGTCTGAGCCGCATTTACAACGAAAGGGAGTGTCCCATTTGGATACCATCGCAGCCATTCTCGCCCGGGAGCTGGACCGCCCGGAGCAGCACGTGCAGAATATCATCACATTGCTGGACGAGGGCAACACTGTGCCTTTTATTGCCCGCTACCGCAAAGAACTCCACGGCGCCATGGATGACCAGCTTATCCGCACCCTGGCCGACCGGCTCCAGTACCTGCGGGGGCTGGCGGAGCGCCGGGAGGCGGTGAAAAAAGCCATTGACGAGCAGGGTAAGCTCACCGATGAGCTTGCCGCCGCCATCGACGGCGCCGCCACCCTGGCAGAGGTGGAGGACCTCTACCGTCCCTATAAGCAGAAGCGCCGCACCCGGGCTACCGCGGCCCGGGAGAAGGGGCTGGAGCCCTTGGCCCAGCTGCTGTTTGCCCAGGGGAAGGACTGCCCCGCGCCGGAGGAGGCCGCCCTGGACTACCTTGATCCGGAGAAGGGGGTGGCGACCGTGGCCGACGCCCTCCAGGGTGCCCACGACATCGCGGCGGAATGGATCTCCGACGACGCGGCCATTCGCAAGACGCTGCGGGAGCATACCCTGCGGCAGGGAAAGCTGGTCTCCAAAGCCGTCACGGAGGAGGACACGGTTTACCGCCTGTACTACGACTTTGAGCAGGCTGTTCCCCGGCTCCAGGGCCACCAGGTCCTGGCCATAGACCGGGGCGAGCGGGAGGGCAAGCTCTCTGTCACTGTGCTGGAGGACCGGGAGCGGCTGCTGCCCATGGTCCGCCGGGCGGTGGTGGTGCCCGGCAGCGCGGCCATGGAATTTGTAAAGGGCGCTGCCGAGGATGCTCTGGACCGGCTCATCTGGCCTTCCCTGGAGCGGGAAGTCCGCAATTACCTCACCGAGCAGGCGGACGAGGGGGCCATTGGCCAGTTTGCCCTGAATCTCAAGCCCCTGCTGATGCAGCCGCCGGTGAAGGGCTTTGTCACCATGGGGCTGGACCCGGGATACCGTATGGGCTGTAAAGTGGCGATCGTTGACCCGACCGGAAAGGTGCTGGACACCACGGTGGTCTATCCCACTCATGGCGACCGGGGCCGGGAGGAGGCCATCGCCAAGCTGGCTGCCCTCATCAAAAAGCATAAGGTGGCCCACATTGCCATCGGCAACGGCACCGCCAGCCGGGAGACCGAGCAGATGACCGTGGAACTCATCCGCCGGGTGGGCGGCGGAGTCAGCTATATGATCGTCAGCGAGGCGGGGGCCTCGGTGTATTCCGCCTCCAAGCTGGCTGCCGAGGAGTTTCCCGACTTCGATGTGAACCTCCGCTCCGCCGTGTCCATCGCCCGGCGGCTGCAGGACCCTCTGGCCGAGCTGGTGAAGATCGACCCCAAGGCCATCGGCGTGGGCCAGTACCAGCACGATATGCCCCAGAAGCGGTTGGATGAGGCCCTCAATGGCGTGGTGGAGGACTGCGTCAATGCCGTGGGCGTGGATGTGAACACCGCCTCCGCGCCCCTGCTTACCCGGGTGGCGGGGCTAAATGGCACCACAGCGAAAAATATTGTGGCCTACCGGGAGGAGAACGGCCCCTTTACCACCCGTAAACAGATCCTGAAGGTGCCCAAGCTGGGACCCAAAGCCTTTGAGCAGTGTGCCGGCTTCCTCCGGGTGCCGGAGAGCAAGTCCCCCCTGGACAACACCGCCGTCCACCCGGAGAGCTACGCCGCCGCGGAGAAGCTGCTCTCTCTCTGCGGCTACACCATGGCTGATGTGAAAGCCGGCGGTCTGGGCGAACTGAACAGCCGCCTGGATGCCTGCGGCCGGGTCAAAGCCGCAGAGCAGTGCGGTGTGGGCGTGCCCACGCTGACGGACATTGCCAGAGAGCTGCTCAAGCCCGGCCGGGACCCCCGGGACGAGCTGCCTGCACCTGTGCTGCGTACCGATGTGATGGAGATGAAGGACCTGAAGCCGGGAATGGAGCTGAAGGGGACCGTGCGCAACGTCATCGACTTTGGCGCGTTCGTGGACATCGGCGTGCATCAGGACGGTCTGGTGCACATCAGTCAGATCTGTGACCGGTTTATCAGGCACCCCTCCGAGGTCCTGTCAGTGGGAGACGTGGTCACAGTGTGGGTCAAAGAGGTAGACGAGGGGAAAAAACGGATCAGCCTCACCATGAAAAAACCGCGCTGAGGAAAAAAGTCTTGACTGTAAAGAAGCTTGATGCCTTATACTCCGTGCCAAAGGAGGCATGATCCATGAACATCAAGGAAGTCGAGACCAGGACCGGCCTGACCAGAGCGAATATCCGCTTTTACGAGCAGGAGGGCCTGCTTACACCCCGGCGGCGGGATAACGGTTACCGGGACTACTCCGAGGCCGATGTGGCTGCACTGGAAAAGATCAGACTGCTGCGGCGGCTGCGGCTGGACCTGGACAGCATCAGGGCGCTCCAGGCAGGGGACCTCACCCTGGAGCGGGCCATGGACCGGCAGCTGGACGCGCTTGCGGAGGACCGTGCAGCGGTGGAGAGTGCCTGCCGGGTCTGCCGGGCGCTCCGGGACAGCGGGACGGATTACCGGGACCTGAACCCGGAGCGGTGGCTGACCGAACTGGATGAGGCACCAGCCGGCCCGCATCTGGCCGCCCTTCCCTTTGATCGGCCGGTACAGGAGTACTGCCCCTGGCGGCGGTATTTTGCCCGCACTCTGGACCTGGCGATCTGCCGGACGCTGTGGAGTGCTGTACAGCTGCTTGTACTGGGCTGGCTGCCCGGCACCGGCGGCGGCCGCGCCGCAGCCTCTGTGGTGGGATGGGGCATGGCGATTTTTCTGTCATTTTTCTTCGAGCCTCTGCTGTTGTCCACCTGGGGCACTACGCCGGGAAAGGCGCTGTTCCGGCTGAAGATCCGCAGGCCGGACGGGGGAAAACTGACCTTCCGCCAGGCGGCAGAACGGCTGCTTTGGGTGTACAGGAAGGGGACGTGCTGGAACATCCCGCTGGTGGAGCTCTGGTTCCTGTATAAGAGCTATCGCCGCTGCGAGCAGGGGGACGCACAGCCCTGGGAAGAGGAGGGCGGCTTTTGTGCCGCCGGGGCGTGGAAACCCTGGCAGGGGCTTGCTTTTGCGGCGGCTCTTGCGGTACTGGTCCTCTCGACGTGGCCGATGACCGCCCAGGCTATGCTGCCGAAGCACCGCGGAAAGCTGACATGCGCGGAGTTTATTGAGGATTTTAACGCCGCCTCGGCGCGGAATGGCTATTCCTTTGAGCTGGATGAAAACGGACAGCCTGCTCTGCGTCAGGAGGACGAGGGGTCTGTGACGATCTGGCTTTGCGGTGAACCGGTGCTGCCGGAGCTGACTTATACGGAGCAGGACGGTGTGCTGCGCTCCATTTCCTTTGTCTGGGAGACTGACAGCGCGGCGGGCATGAGCGAGCTTCCCTCCGGATGGCTGCAGATGCTCTGGCTGACGCTGGTCACCTCCCGGCGCAGTGTCAATGCGTTTAATTATTATTTTGTTTTACGGCAGGCGGCCGAGGAGGAATGGATACCGTCCGAGCCCTACCTGGCGCTGGAGGGCATCGTACTGCGCGGTGCGGTGACGGCGCTGGAGGGCTATCAGCGCGGACAGCTGGAGACCGCAGGGCTGCTGATCCCGGAGGAGACCGCCCTCAGCTTCCGCTGCCGCGTGGAGGCCGTCATAGGCATGGAGGAATGACAAATGCCGAATCTCATTGAACTGACATCGGCCGATGCCCCGGAGCTCGCCCCCTATGCCCGCCTGACGGAGGGGCAGCTTCGAAAGCGTGCGGAGCCGGAGCAGGGGGTATTCATTGCGGAGAGCCCCAAGGTGATAGCGCGCGCACTGGACGCAGGATATGAGCCGCTGTCCCTTCTGGCAGAGCGGCGGCTGCTGGAGGGCCAAGCGGCGGAATTGGCGGAAAGGTGTAAAGATATTCCGGTTTATACCGGAGACAGGACGCTGCTTGCCGGTCTGACCGGCTATACCCTGACCCGGGGCGTACTGTGTGCCATGCGCCGGCCGCCGCTGCCCGAGCCGGAGCAGCTGTGCGGCGGAGCGCGCCGGGTGGCGGTTCTGGAGGGTATCGTGGACTCCACCAATGTCGGGGCGATCTTCCGTTCGGCCGCGGCGCTGGGAATAGACGCTGTGCTGGTCGCCCCCACCTGCAGCGATCCGCTCTATCGCCGGGCGGTGAGAGTGAGTATGGGCGCGGTATTTCAGGTGCCGTGGACCTATCTTACAGGCAGAGGGGAGAACTGGCCGGAGGATGGTTTTTCCAGACTACGCGCTATGGGCTTCCGGTCGGCAGCTATGGCGCTCAGCGACCGTTCGCTCCCGGTGGATGATCCGGCCCTGCGAGGGGAGGAGCGGTTGGCCATTGTGCTGGGTACAGAGGGGGATGGGCTTACGCCCGCCACGATCTCAGCCTGCGACTATACGGTGCGCATCCCCATGCGGCATGGCGTGGACTCGCTGAATGTGGCGGCCGCAGCGGCCGTCGCCTTTTGGGAACTGCGGGCGCGGTGAAGAACGGAAAAAGAAAAACGGGCGGACCTCCGAGAACGGGGAGGTCCGCCCACTTGCATATGCAGGTACTTCAGCGGGTCAGCTTTTTCATCCAGGTGTACTTGCGGAAGTGCAGCCAGGTGGGCAAACACTTGAAGATCTGGTCGGACTGTATGATCACCACGACCCATTCCACCGGCAGCTTCCACCAGAATGCCGCTGCGAAGGACAAGGGCATTACAATGCACCAGGTGCTGATCAGGTTCATCTTCATGGTGAACTGCCCGTCGCCGCCGCCCTGGATAATACCGAAGCTCACCGGCATCTGATAGGACATTCCCACCATGACGATGCCCATGATGGCGATCAGGTTGGAGGCCATGGTGAGCGCCGAATCGCTGAGGTCGTACATTGTCAGCAGCGGGCCGCGCAGCACCACCAGGGCGATGCCCAGAATCAGGCCGATCAGCACATCGATGCAGGACAGCGTGCGGGCATCGGATTTGATGCGCTCCATGTCTCCCCGGCCGATGGCGGTGCCGATCATGACGGCAGAGGTAGAGGACATGGCGACCACGATGACCTTCAGATACTGATAGAACGTGGTGGCTACGGAGTTTGCGGCAATGGCATCCGGAGACAGGTGACCCAGAATGGCGGTCTGCATCGGAACAGATACGGCCCACAGCACAGTGGCGCACATAATGGGGATGTAGACCTTCCGGTAGTCCCGGCTGAAGTCGGCATCGCGCCGGAAGAGTCCGCCCTGAAACAGGCGCAGCTTTTTATCGAATTTCGCCAGATAGACCAGCACAATGGCGAGCTCCACAGCCCGGGCGATCAGCGTGCCCACAGCGGCTCCCCGGACGCCCATCTCCGGGCAGCCAAACTTGCCGAAGATCAGCAGATAGTTGATGCACACATTGATCACCAGCGACACCAGCGACACCCAGAAGGAGATGCGCACGGTCTCCACAGCGCGCAGGGCGGCCATCAGCGTCTGGGTCACGACAAACAGCAGGAAGGACCACACCACCAGGGACAGATAGGCCCGGCCCTGGGCAATAATGGCGGCGTCCGGGGTGAAGATGCGCAGGATCTGCTCCGGAATGATCTCACAGACGGCGACCAGAATGACACAGACGGCGGCGCCCAGCTTCAGGGAGATGCCGGTGATGGTACGGATGGGATCCGTGCGGCGCTGTCCCCAGTACTGCGCGGACAGGGCGACCAGGGCGTTGCCCACGGAGATG
>CAKUHW010000048.1 GCA_934659415.1 uncultured Oscillospiraceae bacterium | reverse complement strand
TAGTGGACATAAGCGCAATGCTCCTTTTCTTTGGTGCTCGGAGCCGTCCCATTTAACGCTCGAAGCCGGGTCCGGAGGGGATCCGGGCCCAGGTTCAAACGCTAAAGTCAGCGGCGGACTCCGGCGGTGCGGGAATATGGGGAAAAGGGGGGCGTGGCACCACGCCCCCCTTTTTTCGGATGGTTTTACTTGCGGATGCCCAGCTTGGCGATGATGGCGCGGTAGCGCTCGATATCCTTGCGGGCGAGGTAGTCCAGCATCTTGCGGCGCTTGCCGATCATCTTGTACAGGCCGCGGCGGCTGTGGTTGTCGTGGATGTGCACCTTCAGGTGCTCGGTGAGCTCGTTGATGCGGGCGGTGAGGATCGCGATCTGCACCTCGGGAGAGCCGGTATCGGTCTCGTGGGTGCGGTTGGCCTCGATGACGGAGGTCTTTTCATCCTTGCGGATCATGGGTAGTTCCACCTTTCAAAATAATGTTCCCTGCCGCTGGGTACCGGGCGGGTGAAGCCCCGCTTCAAGCGGGCTTTGATCCCGGAACTAAGCCGGTGGGCGCAGTACGCCTATAGTCAGGCTGATACAGCATACCACATGGAACCGCTTTTGTAAAGGTGTTTTTTGCCCCCGCACATGGATTTTCCGGTTGCAAGGCGCAGCGCGGTCATGTATAATAAAACGAAATGCCGTTTTTCCCGCCCGTTCCGGCCGGCCCAGAGGGAACCTTCCGGCGGGCTTTTTCGTCCTACTCTTTAACAGAAACAGAAAGGAGCGCCCCTATGGCTCAGCTTGCCAAGACCCAGGACCGCCCGCTGCCCCCCGCGCCGCTCAGATCCGGGTTTGCCCTGCTTTTATTCCTGTGCGTATTTATTCCCTTCCGTACCCCCCTGGCCGACGCCACCGTCTCCGCGGTGAAGGCCATCCCCGATGTGCTCGTCCTCTGCCTGCTGGTGTGGTACGCCGTGGTCATCCGCTTCCGGTTCCGCTTCCAGCCCCAGGACTTTCTCTTCCTGGCCCTGGAGGCGCTGGCCTTTGTCAGCACGGTGCTGGTGAACCACCTGTCCGCCTCTCTCTTTATCTATGAGACCCGCAGCATCGGCATGTACTACATCTTCTACTTTGTCATCCGCAACTTCGGCTACGGCAAGCGGGAGCTGGAGCTGATGACCGGGACGCTCCAACTGGTGTCCCTGCCGCTGTTCGTGCTGGGTCTCATTGAGAAGATCTCCAGCAAGACCCTGCTGTTCAATCTGACCTTCGCCGCGGGGCTGAGCACCTCCAACTACGGCCGGCTTTACTCCATGTTCTACAATCCCAATACCTACGGCCTGTTTCTGGACTTTGTCATTCTCCTGTCGGTGTGGGCCCGGCTGCGCACCGGCCGGCGGACCCCCGTGTGGATGTACGCCACGCTGTGCATCTCCCTGTACCTGACCATCTCCCGCAGCTCCATGCTGCTGCTGGCGGCGGCCCTGCTGGTGACGCTGCTCTATGCCATCCGCCAGAAGCTGGTGCGCTGGAAGGCGCTGATCGTGAATCTGGTGGTGGTGGCCGCGGCGGTGGCCGTGGTGACGGTGGGTGTGAACGCGGCGGCCAACGTCTATTATGACAAGGTGGCCCGCTATGTGGAGTTCCCCGCAGTGAACACCCCCGCCGACCCCAACGCCATTACCGAGACGGTGTACGTTACCCCCGAGGGCGAGGAGTGCACCGGCTGGGTGTATCAGGGACACACCTACCTGGATGAGGAGTGCACCCTGCCCCTGACCCGCAGCGGCTCCATTGTGGGCAGGCCGGGGGAGAAGCGGTATATCCTCACCAAGGACGGCGGCATGCTGCTGGAGCGCTTCAACTCCCTGAGCCAGGCGGAGCAGGATGATCTGCTCAGCCAGGACCGCTACCTGCCCACCCGGGTGAACCCCGCGGACGTGCGCCAGGTGGTGTGCTACTCTCCGGAGGGGGAGGAGTACACCGGCTACACCTACCAGGGCATCACCTTCCTGGACGCGGAGTGCACCACCCCCCTGACCCGCAGCGGCACCATCGTGGGCAAGGTGGGCTATCAGCAGTATATCGTCACCCGCAAGGGGAACATCCTGCTGGAGCGCTTCCAGAAGCTGAGCCAGGAGGAGCAGGATGATCTGCTCAGCGCCGACCGGACCTACAGCGTGGGCGAGGAGCACTCCATGAGCGGCACCATCGGCGACTCCCTCCACTTCGGCGCCTCCGACCGGTTCCTGAATATGTTCAACGCCAGCCACTACACCTATGACAACAACGGCCGTATCTACTCCCTGGTGAACGCCGTGCGGGTGGCCCTGGACCACCCCGTCTGCGGCTCCGGCTTCGGCACCTTCGGCTCCGCGGCCAGTCTTACCTGGTACCCCACGCTGTATATGGAGTACAGCATCAAGACCAACTTCTACGCCGACAACCAGTACACCTGCATCATGGCGGAGACCGGCTTTGCGGGGCTGGCCCTCTTTCTGGCCTTCCTGGTGGTGACCCTGATCCGCCAGCGCCGGGACCTGCTGCAGTTCCTCGCCTGCTGCATCGTGGGCGTGTTCGGCCTGTTCTACAATGTGCTGGAGGTCCAGATCGCCTCCATGCTCCTCTGGTCCCTGCTGGCCATGGACCTGAAGGGCGAGGCGCCCCTGCGGGCCCTGGCCCGGTCCATGCCGCCGGAGCCCGTCTCCGCCGGCGCCCGGCCTCTGCCGATGGTGTTCGGCGACCTGCGGGATTACTTCAAAAAGGCATAAATACAAAGCATCCCCGGCGGTTCTTCTGAACCGCCGGGGATATTTTTGTCCGTAGAGTCTGTTCTGCCCGCCGGGGCGGTTTTCAGCGCTCCCGGCCCAGGAAGAACAGGGCCACCGTGCCGGGGCCGGAGTGGGCGCCGATGACCGGCCCCACATCGCACACCAGGTCTACCTTGGCGCCGCACTTGGTCCAGAGCATCCCCTTCAGGGCCTCCACGTCCTTCAGACAGTCGCCGTGGGAGATGAAGACGGGCCCCTCTCCCGGGTTCTGGGCCAGGGCCAGATAGCGGTCCGCCAGGGCCTCCAGGGATGCCTTGCGCCCCCGGACCTTGCTCACCGGCGTCAGGTGGCCGCTGTCGTCCGTATGGAGCACGGGCTTGATGCCCAGCATGCCGCCCAGCAGGGCCGCGGTGGCGCTCACCCGGCCGCCCCGCTTGAGGTACTTCAGGTCGTCCACGGTGAACCAGTGGCAAAGGTGGGGGATGGTGTCCCGGGCGAACTGGGCGGCCTCATCCAGTGTGGCTCCGGCCTTCTTTCGCTGAACCGCCAGATATACCAGCATTCCGAACCCGGCGGAGGCGCACAGGGTATCCACCGCCACCACCCGGCTGCCGGGGTGCTCCTCCTCCAGCTCGCGCCCGGCCATGATACCGGACTGGCAGGTGGCGCTCAGGCCGGAGGAAAAGCCCAGGTAGAGCACGTCGCGGCCGGCGGCCAGCTCCTCCTCAAAGGCGCGCTTGAAGGTGTCGATGTTCACGGCGGAGGTGGTGGCCACCTGGCCGGCGCGCATCCGGGCGTAAAACTCGGCCGGGGCCATCTCGCCGTTGGCCCACTCCCGGTCCTCGCCGTGGAAGCGGAAGCTGAGGCTCTCGCAGCGCACGCCCCACTCCTGCAGCAGCGCGGGGGGGATGTCGCAGGCGGAGTCGGTAAAGATCACATAGTCTCGCATAAAAAAGACCTCCTGTCGTATTTGCCCCTTCAGCATACGGGATGCTGGGGCGTTCTGACAAGCTACCGCCGCGTGTCCGGCCTATCCCCCTGGTTCCCGGCCGGTAGAGCCGCCTGGACCGGGGCTCTACCGCCGGTAGAGTTTACACATTTTCCATTGTTTTCAGGGCAAAACTATGATATATTCAGGGCAAGAAGTGCAGAAGGCGGTGTTTCCATGGAGGATCTGAAACAGGTGGTGGCGAAAAATCTCACCGAGCTGCGCCGGGGCGCGGGCATGACTCAGATGGAGCTGGCCGCCCGGCTGAACTACTCGGACAAGGCCATATCCAAATGGGAGCGGGGAGAATCCCTGCCGGACGTGACCGTGTTCCGGCAGCTGGCGGACCTGTTCCAGGTGCGGGTGGACGACCTGCTCAGCGAAAAGCGGCCGCAGCTCCCGCCGCGGGAGACCTATCAGGGCCGCGAGCTGCGCAACCGTGCCATCATCCTGGGCATCAGCCTGCTGCTGGTCTGCCTGGCGGCCACCCTCACCTTTGTCATCCTCAATCTGGTGGCGGGGGTGCGGGCGCTCCACTGGCTGGTTTTTCTATACGCCGCGCCGGTGTGCATGATCGTGTGGCTGGTGTTCAATACCCTGTGGTTCAACCGGCGGCGGAATTTCCTCATCATCTCCCTGCTGGTGTGGACCGTTCTGGCCTGCATCCACCTGACGCTGCTGCAGTTCGGCTTCAACGTGTGGCTCATCTACCTGCTTGGCATACCCGGCCAGGCGATTCTCGTGCTCTGGTCCCAGCTGAAGCTGGGCGGCGCACAAAGCTGAAAACGGAGGGACCGGTATGAAAGGAATTATTTTGGCCGCGGGGCGGGGCACCCGTCTCTATCCCATCACCCGTCCGGTGTGCAAGCCCCTTCTGCCCGTGTACGACAAGCCCCTGATCTATTACCCCCTGTCCGTGCTCATCCAGGCGGGGATCCGGGAGGTGCTCATCATCGTGCCGCCCGGGGAGGAGGGCACCTTTTCCGCCCTGCTGGGGGACGGGAGCCAGCTGGGCATGACCATCCGCTACGCGGTGCAGCCGGTGGCCCGGGGCATTGCCGACGCGCTGCTCATCGGCGAACAGGTCCTGGGCGGCGGGGACGTATGCCTGGTACTGGGGGACAATGTCTTCTGGGCCCCCGATCTCAGCCAGCAGCTGCGCCGGGCCGCCGGAGAGAACCGGGGAGCCACCGTGTTCGGCTGCCGGGTGGACGACCCCCGGCCCTTCGGCGTGGTGGAGTTCGGCCCGGACGGCACGGCCATCTCCATTGAGGAGAAGCCTGCCAACCCCCGCTCCAATTACATCATTCCCGGCCTCTATTTTTACGACAGCCGGGCCATGTCCATCGCGGCGGGGCTCACCCCCTCCGCCCGGGGCGAGCTGGAGATCACCGACGTGAACCTGGCCTATCTCCGGGAGGGGGCTCTCCGGGTCCTGCCGCTGGAGAGCAGCTATCTCTGGAAGGACGCCGGTACGGCGGACACCCTGCTGGAGACCGCCCAGTGCGTGGCCAATCTGCAGCGGGACCTGCACCTGTATGTGGGCTGCATCGAGGAGGAGGCCTGGCGGGCGGGCTTCCTCACCCGGGACGCCCTGCACGAGCTGGGGGCGGCCATGAAAATGACCCCCTACGGCCAGCGCCTGATGGGGCTTTGAGCATGGAAGCGCGCGCCATGGGCGACACCATCGCCGCCATCGCCACCCCGGCCGTTCCCTGCGCCATCGGGATCCTCCGCCTGTCCGGGCCGGAGTCCGCCGCCGTGCTGGACCGGGTATTCACCCCTTTCCGGGGGGAGCCCATGTCCCGGCAGCCCGACCGCCAGCTGGTATACGGCGCCCTGCGGGACCGGGAGGGGTACGTCATCGACCGCTGCCTGGCCACGGTGTCCCGCGCCCCGGCATCCTACACCGGAGAGGACACCGCGGAGCTGCAGTGCCACGGGTCTCCCGCGGCGCTGGCCCTGGGGCTGGAGGCGCTGTTTTCCGCCGGAGCCCGCCAGGCGGGCCCCGGGGAATTCACCCGCCGGGCCTTTCTGAACGGGAAGCTGGACCTGACCGCCACCGAGGCGGTGGCAGATCTGATCCACGCCCAGACTCCCGCCGCCGTCCGTCAGGCCGCCGGGCAGCTGGGGGGCGCGCTGGCGGAGCGCATCGAGACCATTTACAGCGGCCTGACTGATCTGATGGCCCACTTTCACGCGGTGCTGGACTACCCGGATGAGGATATCGAGCCCTTTGAGGCGGAGGAGATCCGCGCCGCCCTGGCCGCCGCTGGGCGGCAGCTGGACGCTCTGGCCGGTTCTTACCGGCGGGGCCGGGCGCTGGTGGACGGCGTGCCCTGCGCCATGCTGGGCCGGCCCAATGCGGGGAAGTCCACTCTGTTCAATGCCCTGCTGGGGTACGAGCGGGCCATCGTCACCCCGGTGCCCGGGACCACCCGGGACACCGTGGAGGAGCGGCTGACCCTGGGCGGCGTGCTGCTGCGGCTGACGGACACCGCCGGTCTGCGGGACACCGCCGATCCGGTGGAGCGCCTGGGGGTAGAGCGCAGCCGGGCGGCCGCGGCAGGGGCCGAGCTGGTGCTGGCCGTGCTGGACGGCTCCTCGCCCTGGACGGAGGAGGACCGGGCGGTGCTGGATCGGGCCGCGGAGTGCGAAAAGTGGATCGCCGTGGTCACCAAGCGGGACCTGGGCGGCGGCGACCCTGCCGCCGTGCTGCGCACTGCGGCCGCGGGACTGCGGCCGCCCGCGGCGGCTGTGTGGCTCTCGGCGGCCACGGGGCAGGGGCTGGACGAGCTGGAGCGGGCGGTGGCCGCCCTCTTTCCCGGGGACAGCGGTATGCGCCCGGGGGCGCTGCTCACCACCGCCTTTCAGGCGGACTGCGCCCGCCGCGCGGGGGCGGCGGTGGACCGTGCCCGGCAGGCCCTGGCGAGCGGGCTCTCTCCCGATGCGGTGCTCACCGATGTGGAGCAGGCCCTGGAGGCCTTGGGCGAGCTCACCGGCCGGGTGGTGCGGGAGGATGTCACCGCCCGCATTTTTGAACGGTTCTGTGTGGGAAAATAGCGCGGCTTTGCCGGGCCTGCCCGGAATGAGAGCGGCAAAAAGAAAGGAGCGGACCCCATGTTAGAGATCAACGGCATCAATCACTTTGCCATCAGCGTACCCGACCTGGAGGAGACCGTGGCCTGGTACCGGCGGGTATTCGGCTTTACGCCCCTGGACTTCAGCGAGATCCCCGGCACCGGCGTGCGGGTGTGCCACATGCAGGGGAAGGGCTTTCTCCTGGAGATCTTCTGCCCGCCGGACGGCAATCCCCTGCCGCCGGAGCGCAGAGTCCCCAACCTGGACTTCATGACCCACGGCAACAAGCATATCTCCTTCGGCGTGAGGGACGGCCGGGCGGCCAAGGTTCAGCTGGAGGCCATGGGGGTGGACGTGGCCTTTGTGGCCGAGGTGGACGGCACCTACGGCGTCTTCATCCGGGACAACACCGGCAATCTCATCGAGATCTTTGAGGAGGGCTGAGCATGTTCCGCACCATGGTACTGCACACCGTCAACATGGACCAAATCGCCGGCTGCGAGCGGTGGTACTGGCAGCTGCACGGCCCCCAGCTGGCCCGGCGCTACGGCCCCTGGCTGGCGCGGTTTGAGAGCTTC
>CAKUHW010000047.1 GCA_934659415.1 uncultured Oscillospiraceae bacterium | reverse complement strand
GAGATCACGCCGTGGAGCACATGGTATACCCCCCGGTACTCCCGGGAGCGCTCCATGGCCGCCACATCCTTGGGGTCCGCCACCACGCACACCACGCTGTGGTCCCTCCGGGAGGAGGCACACAGGGCGCAGGGACCGTCTCCCTCCGTCAAATTCTGGCACACCGGGCAGCAGGAGATGGACCGCTTCGCGCCCAGCAGCGCATCGGCAAAGGCCTTCGCCGTCTCCTCCGGCTGACCGAGGATGTAAAATGCCAGCCGCTGGGCGCTTTTGCGCCCGATGCCAGGCAGGCGCGCAAACTGCTCCACCAGGGTCTCAAGGGCAGGGGGAAAACAATCCATATGCAGGAACCTCCGCTCAGAGTAATTGCCGGGGCCGCCGCATCACACCCGCAGGGCCTGAATGGCGGCCTCCACATCGGCGGCACCGTACACGGCGGAGCCCGCCACCAGCACGTTGGCCCCCGCCTCCACCGCCCGGCGGACGGTCTTCGGGCCAATTCCGCCGTCCACCTCCAGATCACAGGCCGGATTGTAGCGGTCAATGATCTCGCGGACCCGTCGGATAGTCCCCAGCTGGCTCTCCATAAAGGCCTGGCCGCCGAAGCCTGGCTCCACGGTCATCACCAGGACCATATCCAGTTGTTCAATGTAGGGCAGCACCGCCTCGGGCGAGGTGATGGGGCGCAGGGCCACCGCCTTCTTCACCCCGTTGGCCTCCATGGCCCGCAGGGCCTCGGCGATCCGCACCGGGTGGTCCGCCTCCAGATGGACCGAGAGCAGGTCGGCCCCCGCCTTGCAGAAGTCGTCGATATAGCGCACCGGCTTGTCGATCATCAGGTGGACATCCAGGAACATGTCCGTGTGCCTGCGGATGGACTGCACCACCGGGATGCCGATGGTGAGATTGGGCACAAAGGCGCCGTCCATCACGTCCACATGGACCCAGTCCGCCGTGTGGATGCGGCGGATCTCGGTCTCCAGATTGCAAAAGTCTGCCGAGAGAATCGAAGGGGCTATCTTGACCATATTTTTTACATCCTTTCGCGGGATTCGTTCACGCGGGCCCCCTCCGGCAGCCTGCCGCACAGAGCACCGGGGAGGCCCGGCGCACATAGGATACTGCAAGCGGAGCACGCTGTGCGCCGGCCGGGAGGCTTCCGCTCTCCCCTTCGCTCCCGGCGCGCCGCTGCCGGCGTCCCGCACCTGAATAGCCGCCCGGGAAGCCGCCAGCGGAGCGCTTCCCCGGGCGGCGCTGTGCCGGACGGACGCACATCTCTGATTATTTTACTCCAAGGCGCTCCGGAAGTCAATCCGCCGCGGCGGGACAGGCTCCCCTTTTCCGCCGGAGGCCATGGATCTCCCTTGACAGCCCGGCCTTTGCGGATTACAATATATGCGTTGTATTGTCCCCTGACGGGGGCATACCATTCTCTCTCAAAGGAGCGCTGTCCATGGCCTATGTGAAGAAACGGACGGTCCTTCCCGTCTATCTGATCGGCATTGTCTGGCTGCTGTGGGCCCTGTTTGGCTCGCTGCACCAGCTCTCCGATTATCTGCTGTGCGCCGCGGTGTCCTGCGCGGCGTATTTCCTGGGCAAGATCATCTGGCCGGACAGGGGCTACGAGCCCGCCGGGACCCAGCAGACCGAGCCCAAGGCCGAGGAGAAGCCCAAGGCTGAGGAAAAGTCCGCCCGCTCCCCGGATATCCAGACCCTCATCACCGAACGGGACCGGGCCCTGGGGGAGATGCGCCGGCTGAACGCCTCCATCCGGGACGAGCAGGTGTCTGCCGACATCGACCGGCTGGAGAAGGCCACAGGCAAGATCATCGACGCGGTGGTGGAGGAGCCGGCCAAGCTCCCCCAGATCCGCAAGTTTATGAGCTATTACCTGCCCACCACCCTGAAGCTGCTCAACGCTTACGACCGCATGGACTCTACCGGCGCCTCCGGCGTGAATATCGACGGCACCAAGGGCAAGATCGAGGACATGCTCTCCACCATCTGCGCCGCCTTTGACAAGCAGTTGGACGCTCTCTACGGCGAGGAGGCCCTGGACATCTCCACCGACATCACGGTCATGGAGCAGATGCTGGCCCGGGAGGGACTGGGCGGCATGACCATGGAGGCGGGCCAGCCGTGATGCCGCAGGCGGGCAGACCCGCGCCGGGCCTTTTAGACTGTTTTTCCAACTTTTATCCGACACGTCCAACATAACTACAATAATAACGAGCAGGAGGAATTCAAAATGGCTGAAAATCTGGACAACATCCCCGAGCTGACCCTGACCCCCGACGCCGCGGCCACCGCCGCCGCTCCCGCCGCGCCTGAACTGACCCTAGAGCCCACTGTGGCAGCCGAGGATGCCGCCGCCATTCAGGCCGCCCGGGACGCCAACGCCGTAAAGCTGGACGAGAGCCAGCTCAGCGAGGCCGAGCGCAAGGTCGTGGCCGACTTCGCCGAAAAGATCGACATCACCGACTCCGCCCAGGTGCTCCAGTACGGCGCCGCCGCCCAGAAGAACATCGCCAGCTTCTCTGAAAATGCTCTGAACAACGTGCGCACCAAGGATCTCGGGCAGGTGGGCGACGCGCTCTCCTCCCTGGTGGTGGAGCTCAAGACCTTCGGGCAAGAGGAGAAGGGGGGCATCTTCGGCTTCTTCCAGAAGAAGAAAACCCAGGCTCTCGCCCTGAAAGCCAGCTACGACAAGGCCGAAGTCAACGTGGACAAGATCACCGGTATTCTGGAGGGGCACCAGGTCACCCTGATGAAGGACATTGCCATGCTGGACCAGATGTACGATCTGAACACCAAGTATTACAAGGAACTCACCATGTACATCCTGGCCGGTAAGAAGGCCCTGGAAAAGGCCCGCACCGAGACCCTGGAGGAGCTGCGCAAGAAGGCCGCGGAGACCGGCGCCCAGGAGGACGCCCAGAAGTACAACGACTATGCCAACCTGTGCAACCGCTTTGAGAAGAAGATCCACGACCTGGAGCTCACCCGGATGATCTCCATCCAGATGGGCCCTCAGACCCGTCTCATCCAGAACAACGATACACTCATGCTGGAAAAGATCCAGTCCTCCCTGGTAAACACCATTCCTCTGTGGAAGAGCCAGATGGTGCTGGCCCTCGGCCTGGAGCACAGCCGTCAGGCCACGGCAGCCCAGTCCGCCGTGACGAATATGACCAACGAGCTGCTGCAGAAGAACGCAGATATGCTGAAAATGGGCACCATCGAGACCGCCAAAGAGGCCGAGCGCTCCGTGGTGGATATCGAGACGCTCCAGCACACCAACCAGCAGCTCATCTCCACTCTGGACGAGGTCATGCAGATTCAGAAGGACGGCGCCCAGAAGCGCCGCGAGGCTGAGGTGGAGCTGGGCCGCATCGAGGGCGAGCTGAAGCAGAAGCTGCTGGAGCTGCGGGGCTGAGCCGACAGCACAAAAGGAGAACCGCATGAGTTTTCTGAAAAAGCAGGGCACCGCCTGGGTGCTCGCCCTGGTGATGGTCGTGGCCGCCATCTGCATCGGCCGGGGCCGCGCGGCGGATACCCCCACTCCCGGGCCGGTTCCGGTCCCCTCCGCCTCTCAGATCGCCGGGACCGCCTATTACGTCTATGACGACGCCGGCGTTCTCACCGACAATGAGATCCGGACCCTCTCTCAGCGCAACCATACCCTCATGGACGACATGAAGGTGGTGGTCGCCTGCGTCACCGCCAACTATGGCAAGAGCGACCTGTACGACTATGCCATGGACTACGCCGCCGGGCTGGAGCTCCAGCAGTACGACTTTATCGTGGTGCTGGACATCAGCGGCGACAACTACTGGCTCATCCAGGGCAGCGGCCTTACGGACGTCTTTACGGACGACGACTGCGCCGGCTACGCCGCCGACTATCTGGAACGGGATTTTGCAGCCGGCCGCTACGGCGACGCCCTGCTGTCCCTCACCAAGGCCCTGTCCGACTGGTACTACGCAAACTACAACGGATAAAGGAGGCTCCGCCATGGATTCCGGCACAATCGTCCTGCTCGTCATTCTCATCATCGTGATCGTCGCCCTGGCGGAGGGCTCCCGCTACCGCCGCTATCGCGGCGGCTACTACGGCACCGCCTACCGCTACCGTCCCTTCTTCATTTTCCCGCCCAGACCGCCCCGTCCCCCGCGTCCGCCCCGCGGACCCGGCATGGGCGGTCCCGGTCCCCGCCCGCCCAGAGGTCCCCACACGCCCCCCGGCGGCATGGGCGGCAGGCCCAATCCTCCCAGACCGCCCAGAGGCTCCGGCGGGTCCTTCGGCGGCCCCCGGCCCGGCGGCGGACGGCCCTCCGGCGGTGGACGTCCCTCCGGCGGCTCTTTCGGCGGAGGCCGTTCCTTCGGCGGCGGAGGGCGGCCCTCCGGCGGCTCCTTTGGCGGCGGGCGCTCCTTCGGCGGCGGAGGACGCTCCGGCGGCGGCTTCGGCGGCGGACGCTCCGGCGGCTTCGGCGGCGGCCGGAGATGACCTGCTTCGCCGCAGAATATCCAGGATAACGCAAAATGCCCGGTGCGGACACCTCCGCACCGGGCATTTTCAGGCCGTCAAAAAGCTTACGGGCAGCCTTTTGGCAGCGTGGGTTCATTTCATTTTCAGCAGCCGCTCCACCCGCTTGTAGAGCAGGAAGGTAAGCACAGACACCACCACGCCCTTCAGAAGATTGAAGGGCACCACAGCGAACAGCACCAGCGTGGACACGCTGTTGATGGCCCCGTTGACCTTGGTCCCCATGGCCACGATCACATCCAGCGGCAGCTCATACAGCCTGGAAAAGGCGGGCAGCAGATACACCGCGTTGAACAGGCTGCCGAATACCGTCATGCAGCCAGTCCCCACCGCCATACCGGCCAGGGCGCCCTTCTTGGTCTTGAAGCGGTGGTAGATCACCGTCGCAGGCAGCACAAAGGAGCAGCCCACCACAAAGTTAGCAAAGTCCCCCACAAAGGCGGTGGTGGTCCCCTTCAGCAACAGCTTGAGGATGACCTTCACCAACTCGCACACCACCCCGGCCACCGGCCCCAGGGAGAAGGAGCAGATAAACACCGGCACCTCGCTGAAGTCCAGCTTGTAAAAGGACGGAGCAAAGGGCAGCGGGATCTCCAGATACATCAGGGCGGCGGCCAGGGCGGCAAATACACCGATGTAGGCCGCCCGGCGGGCGGCAGACTGCTTTTGCGGCTTCAGCCAAAGGCGCTCCAGCAGCAGGGCGATCACAAACAGCCCCACGAAAATCCCCAGGCAGACCAGCAGGAACGTGACGTTCTCCCGGGCGGCCGCCCACAGCTCACTCAATTTGTTCATAATGTTCATAAAAAAACCTCCTGCACTTTATGATGGAAACACCTGAAAAGAGCTGCCTTTCAAGGTGCCATCACAAGCTGTGGGAGGGATGTGCACATCTTCTTCCATCCGGACTGTAACCGTTGGTCCCGGAGTTGCACCGGGTCGGCCGCTTACGCGGTTCGCGGACTGTACCGCCAGTGGGGAATCTCACCCCGCCCTGAAGACATTCTGTTCACTTGTTTCGCCCCACATTATAGTACGGCCCGCCGGAAATTGCAACCCCATTTTTCCCGCCCGAAATAGAACACCAGTTCTTTTTTGTTGACAAATCCTTCCCTTTCCGCTAAAATAGGGCTGACACAAGCAAAAGAGGAGGCGGAAGCCCATGGAGCTGACGTCCACCTGCTGCTTTACCGGCCACCGGCCCGCAAAGCTGCCATGGAAAACCAACGAACAGGACCCTCGCTGCCTGGCCCTGAAGGCCTCTATGGTCCGTGAGATCGAGGGGCTGTACGCCAGGGGCTTCCGCCATTTTATTTCCGGCATGGCCCTGGGGTGTGACCTGTACTTCGCCGAAGCCGCTCTGAGCCTTCGCTCCCGTCTCCCTTCCCTCACCGTAGAGTGCGCCCTCCCCTTCCCCGGCCAGGCCGACCGGTGGTCCCGCGCCAGCCGGGCGCGATGGCTTGCCGCCGTGGAGGCCTGCGACCTGGAGACCGTGGTGCAGCAGGACTATGACTGTGCCTGCATGTTCCGCCGCGACCGCTATATGGTGGACCGCTCTGCCCTGGTCCTTGCCGTCTTCGGCGACAGCGCAGGCGGCACGAAGTATACCCTGGACTACGCCGCGCAGAAGCACCGGGAGATCCTGCTGCTGGACCTGAACCGCCCGGAGGCCGCCGCCGTCCGCATGGAGTCCGGCGCCGCCCCGCAGCCGGGTCCGGACGGACCGTGAGGCCCGGCGCCCGGACGCCTGCAATTCGTGCTTGACAAGGGCGGCCTCCTCTGCTATACTGTGTGAGCAAAACAAAGCAGGAATGGCACCGCCGTCCTCACCTCCAGCCCAGGGCAAAGAGGTCAACATGGAAAAGCCGCATGGTATCTGTGCGTTTTTTTGTGGATGTGGGTGCTTTCTGCGCCCACATTTTTCATTTCAGGAGGTGCTTGACCATAGCTAATCTGGAGCATCAAATCAACGAGGAGATCCGCGACCGGGAGGTCCGTCTGATCGGCGCCGACGGCGCTCAGCTGGGCGTTATGTCCGCGGCGGAGGCACAGCACATCGCCGATGACGCCGGGCTGGACCTGGTAAAGATCTCCCCCACCGCCGTCCCGCCCGTGTGCAAGCTGATGGACTATGGCAAGTACCGGTTCGAGCAGTCCAAGCGCGAGAAGGAAGCCAAGAAGAACCAGCATGTGGTGGAGATCAAAGAGATCCGCATGTCCCCCGGGATCGACATCGGCGACTTCAACACCAAGCTGCGCAACGCCCAGAAGTTCCTGGCCGAGGGCAACCGGGTAAAGGTCACCGTCCGCTTCCGCGGCCGTGAGATGGCCCACACCGAGATCGGCCGCGACCTGCTTCTGGACTTTGCCGCCCAGTGCGCCGAGGTGGGCTCCATGGATAAGGATCCCAAGCTGGAGGGCCGGCACATGAGCATCTTCCTGGCTGCCAAGCCCAGCAAGCCCGCAAAGTGATTTGTCCATTCCCCGTGGCGCAAGCCACCGCGATCAAACAGTAAAGGAGAAAACTACCATGCCTAAGATCAAGACCCACAGCGGCGCTAAAAAGCGCTTCAAGCTGACCAAAAACGGCCGTGTCAAGCGTGCGCACGCCTTCAAGAGCCACCTGCTCAACGGCCACGGCAAGACCACCAAGCTCAAGAGAGGCCTCCGCAAGGGCGCCTATGCCGACGTCACCAACGAGGCGACGATCAAGCGCATGATCCCCTATAAATAATTGAACTGACTTTACTCAACATAGGAGGCTGAACAACAATGGCAAGAGTGAAAGGCGCGATGATGACGCGCAAGCGCAGAAATAAGGTCCTCAAGCTGGCCAAGGGCTACTGGGGCGCCAAGAGCAAGCACTATAAGATGGCCAACGAGCAGGTCATGAAGTCCCTGCAGTATGCCTATGTGGGCCGCCGGCTGAAGAAGCGCGACTTCCGTCAGCTGTGGATCACCCGCATCTCCGCCGCCTGCAAGCTGAACGGCATGAACTACTCC
>CAKUHW010000046.1 GCA_934659415.1 uncultured Oscillospiraceae bacterium | reverse complement strand
GTCGGCACGCAGCTGTGCGATATGGGGGCGCTGTACTGCCTGAACAGCGTGGTCAGCACGGTGCAGTGCGCCTCCCCGGCCCAGGCCCGGCAGCTGCTCCGCTCCCTTCTGGCGCTGTGAGGTGACAGAACGCGTGAGAGAGAGCAGAGCCGACTATGAGCGCCTGATCCGCTCCTCCCCGCTCTTCTCCCTGGACCGGGCCGCCCAGCCGGCGGCATACCGGCGGGAGGCGCTGAAGCTGGTGGAGCATCTGTATCTGTACCTGGTCTCCGGCGATCCGGAGCGATACCGGGAATGCGGGCTGGAGATCGCGGAGACGGCCAGGCGGTGCATCCGCGCCTATGTACCGGGGCAGGGGGAGTTTCTCCACTACTTCAACGCCGCCCTGGCCCGGGAGTGCCGGAAGCGCCGGGCCCGGGAGCAGCTGGCGGAGGAGCACGGCGGAGCGCACATCTCCGAGGACGACCGGCGGGTCCTTCAGGCATGCCTCCGGTACGCCCGGAGCCACGGCATCCGGCAGTGGGACCCCGCCGCCGTCTCCCTTGCAGCGGAGGCTGCGGGGCTCTCCGAGGAGAAGGTCCGCCGCTGTCTGGCATATCACCGCTCCTGCCTGCCCGCCCGTGAGCGGGGCGAGGATGGCGGGGAGGAAACGGGGGCCCTGCTGGACCGGCTGCCCTCCCCTGCCGCCGCCATTGAGGAGCTGATCGCGGACCGAAGCGGGGCGGAGGCCCTGCTGAAGCGGATCGGCGCGGTGTTTTCCCAGCGCCGGCCGGGGCAGCAGCCCCTGCTGGCCAAGCTGCTCACCCTGAAGCTGGCCGAGCAGCTCCAGGCGGACAGCCGCCTGCTGGCCGCCGCGCAGCGGGAGCCGTTTTTCGACCGGGAGGTCTACCGGGCGGTCTGCCGCCGGGAGGGCCCCCTCACCGCCCGGGACCTCGCCGAGGCTCTGGGCACCAGCGCACAGAACGCCAGCCGCGTCTACCGGGCGTTTCTCGACCGGCTGTCGGCGCCAGAAGAAGAGAAACTACCTCCCGATGACGGGAGCGGAAGGAGAGGGTCCGTTTATGGAAAAGGAGCCCATTGACATCGGCTTTCTGGAGCGCAGCGCCGGGCTTTACAACAGCCTGGCCAGCCGGGTCCTGCAGGTGGTGATCGGCAGGAAGCTGGAGGCGTCCAGCGGGGCGGTGCTGACCAAGGAGGCGCTGACCAACGTACTGTCCAACGTGTCGGACGAGGGGGACCGGGGCGCCTGCAGCGCGTTTCTGAAGGCCCACGAGAACGAGTCCCTGGACCGGTTCATGGCGCAGATGGACGTCACGGTGTGCTGCTATTACCTGCTGTATTCCGGCAGTCTGCAGCTGACCCAGGAGGAGAAGGACGCGGTCCACGCCATCCGGATCGGGCGCAACATCACCCAGCACAGCGTGGACACCGGCGTCCGCCAGAGCGGGCGGAGCATGTGGCTCTGGCTGGAGAACCGGGAGGCGCTGCGGCGGCTGTGCACCGTTTTCCCCCGCTATGTGGAGCCCGAAATCAAGGCCCAGATCGAAGCCTATTACGAGGGCACGGCGGGGGAATACCTGCCCCCCGTCTCCAGCTGCCGCAAGCGCCTGCAGGCGGCGCTGGAGCGCGGAGACCGCATCGACTCTGAGGTCAGGACCCTGCTGACCATCCAGTCCCGGCTGAAGGAGGCCGCCCCCGAATGCCGGAAGGTCCTGTGCGAGTTTGCCCCCCAATATAAGGATGCCTACCGGGATTACATCCAGCGGGGGCTGGACAGCTCCTCTTCCTATGACCGGGAACGGGCCAGGGCCCTTTCGGACATGGTGCAGCGCAGCTCCGCCAGCCTTGCCTGGCAGCACCTGGACACTCTGGGTCTCCGGGACGGGCTGGAGTTCCTGGCCCTCTGCGCCGCAGGCGGGACGCTGCCCCGGAACGAGGCCCTGGCGGCCGCCTGCCGCAGAATCGAAGCCATGCACCGCACGCAGTCCCGGGAGGAGGTCCTGGCTGCGGCGGACGACCGGGCCGTCCGCCGGGCCGGGTGGCAGGAGCCGCTGTTCCGCCATCTGACGGAACTCACCGCCGGAGCGGAGCGCCGCTTCTGGGTACGGGAGGGCCTGGGGCGCGGCTGCGACGGTCTGTGGCCCCTCTTCCTTGAGGAGCAGGCGCAGCAGACGGAGGAGCTGGCGGCCATGGACTGGAGCGCCCCCTCCTTCGCCATGGAGCAGCTGGCCGCCGCGCAGCAGCTGCCCGAAGAGATTCGCACGCTGCTGACCGGGCTGGAGGAGAAGCAGGTACTCGCCCGCCTGGCACAGTGGGAGACGCTGCCCCTGGGGGAGCAGCTGGCCGCCTGGAACGCCTGCCAGCGCGGCGCCGGCATCGACCGCGCCGAGATTCCGCAGCTGCTGGAGACGGCGAACGTTCTGGAGTCCCTTTCCGGCGGTCCCTCCCCGGATGGCCCCATGAAGAGTCCGCGGGGGCGGCTGGATGCCTACCGGCGCAGTGCCCGCATCGTCCATTCGGACATTCCCCGGGTACAGGAGGCGGTGCGCGCCTTCGGCGACCGGCTGGCCGAGGCCTGCTGGAGCCGGTACGCACAGGAGTTGAGCGCCCAACTGGACAAGCCCTTCTCTCCGGAGCAGCTGGCGCTGGTGCGCAGCTGCTGGCAGGCGGATGAGACCGGCGGCGGGGCGTTCTGCGCTCCCGGCGGCAAAGACACGGCCTTTCTCTCCCGGCAGGTCCCCGGGTACGCCCGGCTGCAGGAGGTCTGGACCCTGCTGCGGGCGCAGTGCAGCCGCAGCTGCTGGCAGGTCCAGCGCCTGCGCGCGGAGGAGGCCGCCGCCCTTCCCTTCGGCCCGGAGAAGATGACCATCGCCGTTCAGGAGGCTGACTTCACCTGCCTGGACCGGCCTGCGGCGGAGTACGGCGCCTTCCGCAGGGCGTGGGACGCCTTCTGCACCCTGCGCACCCGGGAGTACTGGCAGTGGGAGCGGGCGCGGATAGACGCCGTCTGCAGTCAGCCCTACAGCGCCTCCCGCCCCCTGTACGCCCGGGAGACCCGGTACGATGCCCTGCTCGTGCCCGATGCGGAGGGGAACGCCGCCTGGAGGGAGGCCTTCGACCGCTATGAGCAGAACGTCCGGGACGGCCGCTATCAGGCGGAGGCAGACCGGCTGCGGGCCATGGCCGCCGGGTGGAAGGAACTGGCCGCGCAGCTGAACGCCTTTTCGGAGCCCATCCGGGACATCATGGCCCAGACGGCAAAGGCTGCCCAGCCGGATGAGGCGGACCTGGACCGGCTGCGGAAGGCGCTGGCCGGGCTGCCCGCGAAGTTTACCGGGGCGGTCTCTCCCTGGGACTGGCTGGATCAGACCTGGAAGAACTACGGGGAGGGCCACGAGCCGGAGCGGCAGGCCTTTCTGGACCTGCGGGATGAGATACGCCCCGCCTGCTCCGCCATGGGGCGCGAGGCGCAGTTCCCCCGCGATCTGCGCCGGAGCATCGACGAGTGCAAGGCGCGCCTCCAGGCGGCGCAGCAGGAGAGCGAGCGCAGACAGCGCGCCCGCGCCCGGGCGAAGGTCCGGGTCCGGCGGGTCCTGACCGCGGCAGTCATCGTGGCTGCGCTGGCGGCGGTCGTCCTGGGCGGCAGAGCCGCGGCCATAAAGGCGGCGGCAGCCACCGCCGAAAAGCGGGCGGAGGCAGGTCAGTTCATCGAAGCCTACCGGCTGCTGGACCGGACCGCCTTCCTGGGCGGCGGCCTGGAGGAGCAGCGCCGGGAGCTGCTGGGACAGATCCGCCTGGAGCTGCTCCAGCGGGGCTACCGCGATGAGCTGCTGAGCCAGGCCCTGACGGACAGCTGCGCCGGGCTGGCCCGGGGTACGGCGCTGGAGGGCCGCACGGACGTGGAACTCGTCCCCTCCGACACGGTCCTGGTCTACCGGGAGGCCGGGACGGACGGCTACCGGACCCTGCTCTCCGGCAACCCCATGGAGCTGCGCATTCCCGCGGGGCTCACCCTCCGCTCGGTGTGGGGCGAGGTCTCCGGCCACGTCATCGACCTCTGCGCCCTGTGTACCGACGGGACCCTTCTCCGCGGGACCTTCGGGTGGACCTTTGAAACCCAATATGCGGAGAAGTCCTGGTATGACGCCCAGTATGCCCAGATCGCCCGGGACGGGCTCGACCTGACGGAGGACGGCCGTCTGGAGGGCGTGCGGATGTATCTGCGCGGCGGCCTCTGCTGGATGGAGGACGGCCGGGTGCTGGAGGGGGAAAAGTGCCTCTGGCGGGATGTGGTCGGCTTCCTTCCCGACTCCTACGGCGCAATGGACCTCTCCCGCCCCATCCGCTCCGACGGCAGGTGGGCGCAGAGTGAGAATGACGACCGGCCCGACGTGTGGGAGACCCAGTGGCCCCAGACCGTCCTGACGGACGGGCGCCTGTACGACGATGCGGCCCGGGCCATAGACAAGGCGCTGGGAAACGACATGCTCTTCCCCGGTCTCAGCGTCTATGACGGCGAGACCGCCCGCTGGCTCAGGGAGTGAGCGGGCTGCCGAAAGGCTTCCGGAGGTGATCGGTCTGTACAATGCAAAGCCCGCCGCCCGGCTCTACGCCGAGTATCTGGAGCGCACCGCCCCGCTGGGCGCCGGCGGGCGGGACACCGCCCTGAAGGAGGCCCTCTGGCGGCAAATGGCGCAGAAGCTGGCCGCCCCCGGGCACGCAGGCCGGGAGCGGAAAAACAGAGCGCCCGCCCGGCCGCGGGACGATAGAACGCATAGGTGAGGCCGTCAAAAAACGCCCTTGCGTTTTTTGACAGCCCTGCGCAGGTAAAAACACCTCCCGGGACCGGGAGGAAAGGGAGAGGTCCTGTCTATGGAAGAGAAAACCACCGAGCAGAGCGTTTGGGATGCCCGCTATCAGGCGGAGGCAGAGCGGCTGCGGGCCGAGGCCGCCGGGTGGCGGGAGCAGGCCGCGCGGCTGAACGCCTTTTCGGAGCCCCTCCGGGCCGTCATGATCAGGCAGCTGGACGCGGAGGAGCCGGACCGGGAGGATCTGGACCGGCTGCGCAGGGCGCTGGCCGGGCTGCCCGCGGAGTTTGCCGGGGCGGTCTCCCCCTGGGACCGGCTGCTCCGGGCGAGGGACGAGGCCCTGGCAGCCTCCGGAGAGGAATGCACCCCCGAACAGCAGGCCCTCCTGGACCTGTACGACGAGCTGCTGCCCGCCTGCCGGGCCCTGCGGCAGGAGGCGGAGTTTCGCGGCGATCTGCGCTGGAGCGTCTGCGGCTGTGAAGACCGTCTCCGGGAGCTGCGGCGGGAGCGGGAGGCCGCACGGTGCAGGCGCGCCCGGGCAAGGGCCCGGCGCCGGACGGCCCTGGCCGCAGCGGTCCTCGCGGCCGCGCTGGCTGCGGCCGCTCTGGGCGACAGGGCGCGCAGGCAGGCGGGGCGGCAGAACTGAATATCCGCACCAAAAGCACCGGGGAGGGCCGAAAGGCCCTCCCCGGGATGTTTTTTCGGTTTGCCGGCAAGGGCAGGGCCCTTGCCGAATTCGGCGGTTAACGGCGGGCCGATGAGGACATCGGCCCCTACAGGTAAAGCAAGACCCCGGTAGTTTGCCGCAGGCTTCCCTGTCCTCTTGTAGGGGCCGCTGTCTCAGCGGCCCGTTTCGGGCTGCGGGTACGACACGGTCTCATCGGGACCCAGAAGCTCTTCCAGGGACGTCACGTACCGGCTGCACACCGCCCGCAGCTCATCCTGCAGGGGGGCGTAAAAGTCATCGTACACCCCCACGGTGCTCATGCCCACCGCTCGGGCGGTGGCGCAGTTGTAAGGGCTGTCGTCCAGCAGGACGCACTGCTCCGGCGGCGTGTCCAGCAGCTGGCTCAGGCGCAGAAAGCAGCGGGGGTCGTGCTTCTCCAGGCCGATGTCCTCGGCAAACACGATGCTGCCGAAAAAGGGCGTCAGGCCGTGGCGCTCCAGGGCCAGCAGGCACAGCTCCCGCCGGCTGGCGGTGAATACGGCCATGGGCTCCCCCGCCGCGCGCAGCCGCTCCAGCAGGGCGCGGGCCCCGCGCTTGAGCTCCACCCGGCGGGCGTACCAGTCCCGGGCCAGGTCCGTCCACTCGGCCATGATATCCTCCGGGCTGTCCGGCAGAGAGAAAGCGGTGCGGGTATACTGCGCCGCCACCGGAAAGATGGACCGGCCCACCGTCTCCAGATACTCCCGGGTGGGCGCAAGGCCGCGGCGGCCCAGAAATTCCCGGTCCACCTGCTCCCACAGGCCGTTGGAGTCGATGAGCGTGCCGTCCAGGTCAAAAATGTAGGTCATACGTGCCTCCGCGTGTAATAATTCAGTGAAAAGTCCCGGCGCTTCCGCACTTGCAAGCGCGACAGTTTTCTGCTATGATAACCGCATTCTATCCGGGCTGCCGCCCAGTATAGCAGAAAACCATCTCCCTGAAAACCCCGGAGTTGAGCGCAATGAGAGAAAGCACCCTGAAAAAGCTTGCCCGTCCGCTGATCGTGCTGGCCACCCTGATCTGGGGCTCCACCTTCTTTATCCTGAAGGACACCCTGGACACCGTGGACCTGCAGTTCCTGCTGGCCTTCCGCTTTACCGCAGCTGCCGCGCTGCTGGCGCTGGTATTTTGGAAGCGCTGGCGGCGCATCGACCGCTCCTACTGGCTGCGGGGCGGCCTGATGGGGCTGCTGCTGTATGCAGCCTACACCGTGCAGAACTACGGCCTGATGGACACCACCCCCGGCAAAAATGCCTTCTTCACCGCCGTGTACTGCGTGATCGTCCCCTTCCTCTCCTGGGCGGCGGTCCGCCGCCGGCCGGACCGGTACAACCTGCTGGCCGCCCTGCTGTGCATCGCGGGGATCGGCCTGGTGTCCTGGGATGGGGGGCTGAGCCTGCGCTGGGGGGACGTGCTCACCCTGTGCAGCGGTTTTCTCTACGCCTGCCACATCGTGGCCGCCTCCCGCTTCTCCCGGGGGCGGGACGTGTTTCTGCTCACGGTGCTCCAGTTCGCCGCCACCGCCCTGTGCTGCTGGGTGGGCACGGCCGTCACCGGCGGCTTCCCCCGCGCCCCCCTGCCCGCCCGGGCCTGGCTGGTGCTGCTCTATCTGGCCCTGGCGGCCACCGCCCTGGCCCTGCTGTTCCAGAACATCGGGCAGAAATACTGTGAGCCCTCCTCCGCGGCGGTGCTCCTCAGCCTGGAGGCCCCCTTCGGCGTAGCCTTCTCCGTGCTCTTCGGCCGGGAACGGCCCACGGCGCTGATGTACGCGGGCTTTGCCCTCATCTTTCTGGCTGTGCTCTGCTCGGAGACGAAATTCTCCTTTCTCCATCCCCGGAAAGACCGGCGGCAGGCATCTTGACAAACAGAAAAAACATGATAGAATAAGGCAGTTAAACAGCGCCGACGGAGCAAGACCTGCCATGCGGCCCCAAGCGAGAGGGAAACGGTGAGAGCCCTCGGCAGAGCGGGCAGGCCAGCCACTCCCGAGCAGCCCGGGACGACCGGGACGGCTCATCCCCGTTATCCGATGGACTAAGACGCCCTCTCCGGAGGGATAATTAGGGTGGTACCGTGGAGCCATGCTCCGCCCCTATGACCGTAGGGGCGGAGCATTTTTTGTCGGTTCCTTCCGCCCAGGGGCGATGATACAGCATTATAATAAATTAAGGAAAATAAAAGGAGCGACCAAACCATGAAA
>CAKUHW010000045.1 GCA_934659415.1 uncultured Oscillospiraceae bacterium | reverse complement strand
ACTCGTAGCGGTCGGGGCGGAAAATGGCGGGCATGGCGGCGTAGACCTTGTCGTGGATGGCGGCGGAGGCCCGGATGAGCTTGATCTCCTCGGGGCTCTTAATGGCCTTGATGTAGTCCACCAGCTCGGTGGCGTCCACAAACTCCACGCCGGAGAGCTCCTCGGTGAGGTACTTGTACATATTGGCGGGGATGGTGGCCAGAGCCACAAAGCCGACCTTTTTGCAGCCGTGGCGCTTGATGCTCTCGATCATCAGGTCGGGGACGTAGTGGTCCGTGTACCAGAGGGTGGGCATCATGGGGGTGGCGGGAGCGTCCTCAATGCCGCGGGAGTAGCAGGGAGCCAGGCTGCGGGTGCCCACGCCGCCGTGGCCGATGAAGGTCATGTCGGCCTCACGGAAGAACAGGGCGGAGAGGGGATAGTCGGCCAGAGGGATGTCGGTGAACCAGCGCAGGTAGCCGCCGAGCATGTTGTCATAGCCGTTGAGGACCAGGCAGTCGATATCCTCCTTGGCCATGGCGGAGCGCACCGCGCTCCAGCGCCGCTCCAGCTCCCCATTGGGGATGTGATAGCGCCAGCGGGAAGGCATTTCGTTCATCATAAGTAAGCACTCCTTCTCAAGATGGTTTTGCTTATTGAAATTTAATTTTAATTCGATTACATCATACCACTGAAAGGCCGCCTCTGTCAATGGTTTTTGCAAAGTTTATCCCCGATAGCCGGGCAGAGAAGCGCCCTGACCGGCGGGCGGGACGCGGGAGAGCGGCAATGGAAAATTTTCCGGCGGCGCGCTGCCCGGTTTTTGGCCGCGGCCACAAGATATTGTATGCGAATGGGCTGAAAGCACATTTTGTGGCGCGCGGGAGGGCGTGGACGCGGCCAATGGGATGAAAAGTCCGCAAACCGTTGGGGCAGACGGGATTTCGGCAAAAAATAGGACTTGCATTTTTCGGGCGCCCGGTGTATACTTGACCCAAAATGGAGTGAAATGGAGTAAACTACTCTTAATTTGGAGCAGATTGGAGGGAACGAGCATGACCGGCACCTACGAACACAGTCTGGACAGCGCCGGCCGGCTCATCGTGCCCTCCCGCCTGCGGGACAAGCTGGGGACCGCCTTTTACCTGGCGGTGGGCGTAAAGGAAAATCTGACGCTCTACCCCATGGAGACCTGGAAAAAGCTGCAGGAGCGGGTGGCCGGTCTGACCACCGCCCAGGCGGCGGCCATGGATGTCTTTTTTGCCTCCGCCCAGCTGTGCGAGCCGGACAAGCAGTGGCGCTTTCAGGTGCCCGCCTACCTGCGGGACTACGCCAGGATCGAGAAAGATGTGGTCATTACCGGCAACAATGACCGGGCGCAGATCTGGAGCGCCGACAACTGGAAGGCCAAGACCCGCCAGCAGCTGAACCCGGAGACCATCTCCAACCTGCTGGAGACCCTGGGGATCTGAGCCATGGAATACACACACAAGCCCGTGCTGCTGCACGAGTGCCTGGAGGGGCTGAACATCCGGCCGGAGGGCGTCTATGTGGACGGCACCCTGGGCCGGGCCGGTCACTCCCGGGAGATCGCCCGGCGGCTGACCGGGGGAAGACTGATCTGCATCGACCGGGACGACGCCGCCCTGGCCGCCGCGCCGGCCCGGCTGGAGGGCCTGATGGACCGGGTGACCCTGGTGAAGGGCAACTTCGGGGACCTGGCCGCCATCCTGGCGGAGCAGGGAACCGCCGGGGTAGACGGGATGCTGTTCGACCTGGGGGTGTCCTCCCCCCAGCTGGACGACGCCGCCCGGGGCTTTTCCTACCTGCAGGACGCCCCGCTGGATATGCGCATGGACCGCTCCGCCCCCCTCACCGCCCGGGAGGTGGTGAACGGCTGGAGCCAGGAGGAGCTGAAGCGGATCCTCTGGCAGTACGGCGAGGAGCGGTATGCCGGACCCATCGCCGCGGCCATTGTCCGTGCCCGGGCCGTCAGGCCGGTGGAGACCACCCTTGAGCTGGCGCAGCTCATCGCCGCGGCCATGCCCGCCAAGGCCCGCAGGGAGAAGCAGCACCCGGCCAAGCGGTCCTTTCAGGCCATCCGCATCGCGGTGAACGACGAGCTGGGCGAGGTGGAGCGGATGCTGGCCGCCGCGCCGGACTGTCTGAACCCGGGCGGGCGTATCTGCGTCATCGCCTTTCACTCTCTGGAGGACAGGCTGGTGAAGACGGCCTACGCCGAGTGGGCCAGGGGCTGCACCTGCCCGCCGGATTTTCCGGTGTGCGTGTGCGGCAAAAAGCCCCGGGTGAAGCTGGTGGGCAGGCGTCCCATCGTCGCCGGGGAGGAAGAGCTGGAGGAAAACCCCAGGGCGCGCAGCGCGAAGCTGCGCGTGGCTGAGAAGCTGTAATATCGGAAAAGAGGAGTCACCCTATGGCTGCACAGCGCAGGACAAGACGATATGAGACCTACGGAAGCTCGGCCTACCAGCCTGAGTACGAGCGCGGCTCCGCCGCGCCTGTCCGCCGTGTCCGCGAGACGGAGCGGCTGCGCGCCGCCGCGCAGCCCCGGCCCGCCGGCCGGCCCAGGGTCCAGCCCCGCACCCGGGTGGCGGCGCGCCCCAGCGTCGCCGTGCGCCCCCAGAGCGCCGTGTCGCCCTTTGCCATCCTTGGCTTTGCGGCGGTGGCGCTGGTGGCGCTGCTGGTGGTGATGACCAGCGCCCGGCTGGCGGTGGTCAACGACGAGACTGTGGACCTCAAGGCGACCCTCTCCCAGCTGCGCAGCGAGGAGAAGGCCCTTCAGGCCCGCTATGAGCTGGCATATGATCTGTCCGCCATCGAGGCGCAGCTCACCGCGGACGGCACCATGGTGAAGGCCGGTGCGGAGAATACGGTGTATCTGGACCTGTCGGAGGGCGACAGCGTCACCTATTACGAGCGCGCCGAGGGCGGCCTGTCCGGGCTGCTGCACCGGGCGGAGCAGATGCTGGCCGGACTGCTGACATAGGTCGGCCGCGGGCGGCATATAAGTGAGAGCGAATAAGAAGAGAGGCGTAAGAGACCGGGTATGTCTTACGCCTTTTCTCCGTATTTTGGGCTGAGCGGAAGGAGGAGGAGCATGGCGGCACCTGAACGGAAAAAGCGCCGTTCCGCGCTGGGACGGGATAACCGGAGCATGTTCTGGCGCACCCTGGTGCTGATGGCGCTTCTGGGCGTGGTGTGCTTCCTCCCCCTCGTCCGCCAGCTGTGGAAGCTGCAGATCTCCCAGCACGACTACTGGGAGGAGCGGGCGGCCAACCAGCAGACCAGAGACGTGGCGGTGAACTCCGGCCGCGGCACGATCTATGACAGCAGCGGGAATACCCTGGCCATGTCCGCCACGGTCTATCAGCTGATCCTCTCTCCCCGGGACGTGAAGGCCTCCATCCGGGAGACAAAGTACACCGTCAACGGCCAGCTGGATCAGGCCGCCTACGACGCCGCCCTGCGGGAGAAGCAGACGCTCATCGTGAACGGCCTGTCGGAGCTGCTGGGGCTGGGGGAGGAGCAGCTCTGGAAGCGTCTGGAGCGCACCGGCTCGGCCTATGAGATCCTCGCCTACGAGCTGGAGGACGCCGATGCCGACGCCCTGCGGGAATTTATCTCGGACAACCGCCTCAGCTCCATGCTCTACCTCACCCCGGCCAGCAAGCGCTACTATCCCTATTCCTCCGTGGGCTCCCATGTGCTGGGCTTCATGGCCTACAGCGAGACCAGCGGCAGCGTGAAGGTGGGCGCCCAGGGGCTGGAGGCCCTGTATCAGGACGATCTCTCCGGGGAGAGCGGCCGGGTGGTCACGTCCAAGAACGCCTATGGCACGGAGATGCTCGGCGGCTACAGCGCCTATTTTGAGGGCCGGGAGGGGTACGACCTGGAGCTGACGCTGAACGCCTCTATCCAGTCCCTGGCCCAGCAGATCCTTGCAGAGGGTATTGAGACCTACGACGTCCAGAAGGGCGGCTTCTGCATCGTGATGGACCCCCAGACGGGGGCCGTGTACGCCATGGCCAGCACCCCGGATTTTGACCCCAATCAGTACGCCACCGTGGTGAGCAGCCTGCTGCTGGACGGTCTGGAGCAGGTGGAGCGGGAGAGCGGCGAGGACAGCGACGCTTACGCCAAGGCGTACACCGACGCGCTGAACCAGCAGTGGCGCAACAAGGCCCTGTCCGATACCTACGAGCCCGGCTCCACCTTCAAGCCCCTCACGGTGGCCATGGCCCTGGAGGAGGGGCTCATCTCCCTGAACGACCACTACTACTGCGGCGGCTCCCATCAGGTGGGGGGTTATACCGTCCACTGCCATAAGCGCACCGGGCACGGCGACCAGACCCTCACCGAGGCGGTGGGAAACTCCTGCAACGTGGCTCTGATGAAGATCGCCGAGCAGATCGGGGCGGAGACCTTCTGGGAGTATCTGGACGACTTCGGCCTGTTCGACCGCACGGGCATCGACCTTCTGGGGGAGGGCACCAGCGTGTTCTGGTCCGAGAGCGAGTTCAAGGGCCCCTACGGCGCGGCCTCTCTGGCGGTAGGCTCCTTCGGCCAGACCTTTAAGGTGACCCCCATTCAGATGATCCGGGCCTTTGCCAGCGTGATCAACGGCGGGCATCTGGTCACCCCCTACCTGGTCCAGGCCGAGCGGGACGCCGCGGGCAATACCGTCTACTACCACGAGGTGGAGGAGGTCCGGCAGGTCATCAGCGCGTCCACCTCCGCCGCCATCCGCGATATTCTGGAGCAGGTGGTCAGCAAATACTCCGGGCGCAACGCCTACATGTCCGGCTACCGCATCGGCGGCAAGACCGGCACCTCGGAAAAGCGGGACGAGACCAGCGGCGACGTGATCTGCTCCTTCATGGGCTTTGCGCCCGTGGACGATCCCCAGGTGCTGGTGCTGCTGGCCTACGATTCCCCCAAGCGCTCCGCCCCCGGCTCCAACTATACGGCGTCCGGCACCTACATCAGCGGCGGCAACATCACTGCCCCCATGGCGGGCAAGCTCATCGCCAGCGCCCTGGACTATCTGGGTGTGGAGCGGCAGTACAGCGCGGAGGAGCTGGCCTCCGCGGATGTGACCATGCCCCGGGTCACCGGCTATGAGCTCACGGTGGCCAAGGGCCTGCTCACCAACAAGGGCATCCGCTGCCGCACGGTGGGCACGGGCAACACCGTCACCGCCCAGGTGCCTGCGGCCGGCGCGGTCATCCCGGGCAGCTCCAATGTGATATTGTATCTGGGAGAGGAGCCGCCGGCAGAGCAGGTGGAGGTGCCCGACCTCTCCGGGCTCACCCCGGCCAAGGCGAAGGAAAAGCTGGAGAGCCTCGGCCTGTTCCTCCGGGCGGAGGGCCTGGCGGACTTCACCGCCTCGGACGTCTTTGCGGACAGTCAGGGCATCGAGCCGGGCACGGCGGCGGCCCCCGGCACGGTGGTGAGCGTGCGCTTTGCCAGCAGCGTGATCGACTATGCCTATGGAACGAACTGAACGGCCGCCGGTGGCGGTCCTGGGCCGGGGCGGCACCTTGACGGCGCGGCTGCTGCGCGGTATGATAGACGCCCCGGTGATCGAGCTCGCCCCCTGCCGCGCGGTCATGGCGGGGCCGGAGCGGTACTACCGCGCGCTGGTGGTGGAAAACTTCGACCGGCAGGAGGGGCTGCTCTCTCCCTGTGCGGCCGCCCGGTGGGCGCTGGCCGGGCGCTGCGGCGTCACGGTGGTGAGTCTGGACGACGGGGAGGGCCGCCGTCTGGCCGCCGCGGGCGGAGCGGTGTATGCCTATTCCGATGGACGGCCCCAGGCGGATCTCTCTGCCCAGAACGTGCGCCTGCGCGCGGGCAGGCTGGAGTTTGCCGCCCTCACCGGGGACGATCTGCTGCGGGTGAGCGTCCCCGCCGGAGGGCAGCCCCGGCTGTATGACTATCTGGCGGCCCTGGCGGGAGCCCTGGCCCTGGGGGTGCCCCTGGACCGGGCGGCGGAGAAGCTGGGAAGGGCAATGGACAATTGATGATCGAGGCTTCCGGGGATCGATCCCGGAGCGGTTTGCTGAACAAAAGAGAGTTACGGAGGTCATTGGATATGCGTATGGTATTGGCTGCGCTGGTCGCCTTTGCGGTGACGGCGGTGGTGGGGAAGTTTCTCATTCCCGCCCTGCGGGCGCTGAAGGCGGGACAGTCCATCAAGGAGATCGGTCCCAACTGGCACAAGGGAAAAGAGGGCACGCCCACCATGGGGGGCATCATGTTCATGGCGGGGATCCTCGCGGCGGTGCTCATTCTCGGCTGGCGGGATCTCCGCGCGGGCAATCTCACCGCCCTGTTTATCCTGATCTTTGCGCTGGTGTATGGCTTCATCGGTTTTATCGATGATTACGCCAAGGTGAAAAAGCACGACAACACGGGACTCACCGCCGGGTGGAAGTTCCTGCTGCAGCTGGCGGCGGCGGTGGCCTTTCTGGCGTTGCTGCGCTTTACCGGGCATCTGTCTCCCAACCTGTATATTCCTTTCCTGAACACCTACTGGAAGCTGCCGTGGCTGGTCTACCTGGTCTTTGCCGCCTTCGTCATCGTAGGGTGCGTCAACGCGGTGAATCTCACCGACGGCCTGGACGGCCTGGCGGGCAGCGTGACCCTGCCGGTGGCCGTGTTCTTTATGGTCCTCTCCGCCTGGTGGGATAAGGGGCCTGCGGGCATTTTTGCCGGCGCGCTGGCCGGTGGACTGCTGGGCTTTCTGGTCTACAATTTCTACCCAGCCAAGGTGTTCATGGGGGACACTGGCTCACTCTTCCTGGGCGGGGCGGTGTGCGGTCTGGCCTTTGCCATGGATGCCCCCCTTGTGCTTATCCCCGTGGGCATCATCTACATCATCGAGACCCTCAGCGACATCATCCAGGTGGGCTACTTCAAGCTGAGCCACGGCAAGCGGGTGTTCCGCATGGCCCCGCTGCACCATCACCTGGAGCTGGGCGGCTGGAGCGAGGTGCGCATCGTCCTCACCTTCACCGCCATCACCGTGGCCTTCTGCATCCTGGCCTTTGCGGGATGCATGTACCGGCAGGCGATCTGAGAGGCTTACGCCGTCAAAATCACCCGGAAGGGAGGAATGGGTATGCTCAGGCGCCGCGCCAAGCGCGACCTTACCATCGAACAGCAGCTGGCCCGCGGCCCCATGGACCTGCCCTTCCTGGCCCTGGTGCTGCTGCTGACGGCGGTGGGCCTCATCATGCTGCTCTCCGCGTCCTACGCCTCGGCCTACTACAATCTGGATGCCAGCGTGAACACCGGCGGCGACCCCTACTACTACTTCAAGCGCCAGCTGTTCTACGCCGTGCTGGGCGTGGGGGTGATGCTGGCCGTGTCCAAATTCGACTACCAGCGCTGGCGGCTGCTCTCCGTGCCCGCTCTCATCGGCTCCGTGATCCTGCTGCTGCTGGTGTTTACGCCCCTGGGCCGCAGCGGCGGTGGCGCCCGCCGGTGGGTGAAACTGGGCATCCGCTTCCAGCCCTCGGAATTTGCCAAGATCGCCATCGTCATGTTCTTTTCCGCCCGGCTGTCCAAGCGGAAGGATCAGCTGAAGACCCCGAAGAAGTGGGACCGGCGCAGGCTGTCCGGCCGCATCTGCGCCTTTCTGGACCGCATCGGCTTTCTGGAGCTCATCCCCTACGGCGCGATTCTTCTGGTGGTGCTCTTCCTGCTCTACAAGCAGCCCCACATGTCCGCCATGATCCTTATCATCGTCACGGCGGCGTCGGTGCTGCTGGTGGCGGGCATCAAGCTGG
>CAKUHW010000044.1 GCA_934659415.1 uncultured Oscillospiraceae bacterium | reverse complement strand
AGCAGGTAGAACGTGCCGTCCGGCCGGACGCACTCAAAGCCCATGGCGGTAAGGTTGTCATAGAGCAGATTGCGGTTCACGGTGTAGGCCGTCAGGTCGCTGACCATGCCGTCGCAGGCGGCAGCCACCTGCTGGAACAGGCTGGGGGCGTTGATGTGGCTGGTACAGCGGGCCGCCCCCGCCATGGCCTGATACACCGCGTCGTGCTCCTCCATGGAGGGGGGCACCAGCACATAGCCGATGCGCTCCCCCGGCAGAGAGATGGCCTTGCTGTAGGAGTAACACACCAGGGTGTTCTCATAGCTGTGGGGCACCCAGGGGACCGTCACGCCGTCGTACACCACCTCGCGGTAGGGCTCATCGGAGATGAGGTAGATGGGCGCGCCGTACTGGGCGCTCTTGCGCCGCAGCAGCGCCCCCAGGGCGTCCAGGTTCTCCCTGGGATAGACCACGCCGCTGGGGTTGTTGGGGGAGTTGATCACCACCGCCTTCACCTGGGGGGAGAGGTCCCGCTCGATGGCGTCGATGTCCAGCAGGAAGGTGCGCTCCGCCGCGGGGGTCTCGATCACCTGGCCCCCCGCCCCCTCGATAAACACCCGGTACTCGGTGAAATAAGGGGCGATGACCATAAACCGGTCCCCGGGGCAGCACAGCCCCTTCAGGCAGGCGCACAGGGCCGCCGCCGCGCCGGTGGTGAGGAAGAGGTCCTCCCCCCGGCACCCCGCCTGGAACCGCCGGTTCAGGGAGGCGGCGATGGCATTGCGCACCCCCAGGTCCCCCGCGGCGCTGGTGTAGGCGTGGATGGAATCCCCGCGCGGGCCGTCCAGCACCCTGCGGATGGTCTCGTTCACCAGGGCGGGGGGCGGCACGCTGGGGTTGCCCAGGGCGAAGTCGAACACATTCTCCTCCCCCACCACGGCGGCGCGCTTTTTTCCGTATTCAAACAGGACCCGCATGGGATTCCCCTGGGCGCCCAGACGGCGCATGGCCTCCGATACCATGGATCATGTCACCCTTTCACTTTTTCGCATTAAAGCACGAATATATCGTGCCTATTATAGTATATCCCGCTCCCCTTTGCAAGGCGCAAAACAACGAAAAACCCCGGCGCGGCAGCGCCGGGGGTCGTGCACTTTCAATGGGTCTCCCGGGGGTCCGGGTCGGCCCACAGGGTGGAGAAGTAGTCATACCAGGGCATGAGGAAGGTAAAGCAGTCCAGCAGCCGGTCCTTGAGGGCGGGGGTGAACAGCTCCTCCGTCAGCGGCTCCCGGTGGGAGATGGCCAGGGACTTCTTGTTGTACCAGGGGGCCAGTTCCGGCCGGGAGGGGGTCTTCCCCCGGCTGTACTCCGGGCCCTCCAGGGTGAGCTCCGGCCGCCGGGCCAGGGCGCGGGTCAGCTTCAGCATGGGGGCGGGGTCCCGGTCCATGCGGGCGCGCAGCTTCTCCATGGTGACCGCCCTGGCGCACCAGAAGCCCATGCCGCAGCTCCAGCCCTCGGGCTCCAGCTCGAACCAAAGCACCGGGCGGGCCCCCTCCTCCGTCCGGTCGTCCCCCCGGAAGAGGGAGAGCCACAGGTGGTCCTTATAGGGTCCCCGGCCGAACAGCCGCCGGGCGTCGCGGTAGATGCGGGATACCTTCAGGTTCAGCGGCAGGTCCGGAAAACGCTCCCCGAGGGCCGCCTGAAGCTCCCCGCCCAGGGCCCGCATGGGCTCCAGAAAGGTGCGCTGATACTGCTCCTTGTGGGCCAGAAACCACTCCCGCTCGTTGTTGAAGCGGATGCCCCACATAAAGTCCACCGTCTTCTGGGAAAAGCCTTCAAACACCGCTCACACCTCCGGCTCCGCGGGGTCGGGCGCGGGGGTCTGGGTGGGCTCGGGCTCAGGCTCCGGCGTGGGCGTCGGAGTGGGCTCCGGTGTGGGGGTCGGCTCCGGGGTGGGTTCCGGCGTGGGCTCCGGCGTGGGCTCGGGGGTCACGGGCTGCTCCAGGGGCGTCCCGTCCGGGTTGAGGCCCAGCCGGGCGGCGTCCGCCGGGTTGAAGAGGATCACCTTGTTGCGCTTGGCGTATTTGCTGTAATTCTCATAGGTGCGGGAGAGCAGGGTGCCGTCCTTGGCGTACACGCAGCGGTAGACCTCCACCTCGTAGCCGGTGTAGGGGGTCACGTCCACCTTGGTGGTGCCCACGGGGATCTCGCTGTCCGGCTTGTACACGGTCTCCCACTTGGTGGTGGACAGGGTGTGCCGCTCAGGCACCACATAGGAGCCGTCCACATCCGTGCCCAGGATCTGCACGGTGAGCTTGTTTCCCGTGACGTAGGAGACGATCTTGATGGGGAAATCCCGGTCGTTGCGGAACTTGAAGTCCAGGGAGGGATAGTACACCGTGGCGTCCAGCCCCAGGGGCACATAGCTGATGGAGAAGGCGTGACAGGCCCGGTTGACGATCTCCAGATTGGCGTACACCGCGCAGTAGTAGATGGCGGAGGAAGCCTGACAGGCGCCGCCGCCCTCCATCTCCACCGTCTTGCCGCCCTTGTAGCCGGTGGAGACCTGATAGCCGTTGGCCACGGAGGGGTCGCCGATGGCGCCCAGATAGGAGAACACCTCGCCGGGCATGAGCACGGTGCCGTTGCAGAACTCGGCGGTGCGGTTCACGTTGAAGTCACGGGAGGCCACGCCGTCCAGATAGCTGATGTTGCTGGCCAGCACGTCCCGGTAGAGCAGGTCCTCGCAGCCGGAAAAGTCCGGCTGGGTGAGCACCAGGGGGAGCTCCACGCTCTGCCCCTGGGCCGCGCCGTCCAGCAGGGGCTGGGCTGCATCCGGATCCACAGAGAGGCCCGCCCGGGGCAGGGACAGGGTCCCGTCCGCCTGTTCCTCCGGGTTCTGCGGGGCGCGGTACACCGCGGCGTTCACCGCCAGGGCGTCCGTCTTCTCCACGGGGATGGCGGTCAGCTCCGCCTCCAGCTCGCTCTCCCCGGCCACCAGAGCCTGCTCCACCTGGCTCAGCAGCGCCTCGCCGTCCGCCTTGCGCCCATCGGTGCCCAGGGTGACGGTGACGGTGCCCGCCTCCTCATCCACGGACACGGCGGTCTCCACCGGCTGGACATAGCACGCCTGCACCACCTGCTGAATCAGTCTGCGGGCCTCCTCCCGGCCCGTCTCCGTCAGGGTGTAGGCGGACAGGGAGAGCTCCTCCGGCGTTCCGCCCAGACCCAGCCACGCAAGGCCCAGGCTGAGAAAGCTGCGCTCCGCCTTCCGGGCCAGCCCCAGGTCCACGGGGCCCTCCGGGTCGCTCTCCAGCAGGGTGCCGTCCACCTGCACGCTGCCGCCGGGATAGCGGACGGTGAGGGCGCGGCTGCTGAGATTTTCCTGCATATAGCGCTCCATCCCGGCCACGGCCTGCTGGCGGCTCAGGCCCCCCAGCTCCAGCCGCCGGCCGGTCTCCGCGTCCACCGCCGCCGTGCCGGGCAGCAGCCGGCCGTTGCCCTGCACCCAGCTGCACAGCCCGCAGTAGGCCCCCGCCAACACCACTACCAGCGCCGCCGCCACGATCAGGGTGATGGTCATGCCGGACAGGCGCTTCTTTCTATTTTTATCATGCTGTTCCATGGTCAAGATCCTCCGTTGCGGTCCATCGGTCCAAAATAATACCGCGCCTATTTTACCATGGTAAGCATCTGCTGACAAGAGTCTTTCCCTATTCCCGCGGTTACAGTTCGGTTACAGCCCGGCCCAAAATCGAAAAAACATATTTACACTTCCCCCCTGCGCGTATATAATAGGTACCATCGATTGACGAGGGCAAACACGCCTGACAGCGTGTCTTTCCGGCGCTTTTTGCCCCGTTCGCCTTGGTGGGCTTTGCCGTATTGCCAAGGGTTTTGACGAAGTACGGGCGCATTTCTGCCCGTCAAAACCATGTCTGCCCTTGTCAGTCGATGGTATATTCGGCAGCTTATTTTGAAAGGATGATGTATCCATGGCGGACCAGGGCCGTTCCGGCCAGGGCTGGCAGTACAGCGGCGGCTCCTCGCCGGAGCCTCCCCGCCCCTCCTTCAACTGGGGGGAGTGGATCTGGGTCGGCGTTTTGTTTTTGATCCCGACCTGGTGGACCAAGATCCTCGCCGTGATTCTGGGCGTGCGCAAGCTGGCCCGGCTCCCCCGGGGGCAGAAGCAGCAGTACCGCCAGGAGTTCCGCCGGGATGTGGACCAGGCGGCGCAGACCGTCCGCACGGACGTGCGCCGGGCCGCCAACGATCTGCGGGGGGAATTCCGCACCTCCGGCCAGAGCGCCGGCGGGCAGCGCACCAGTGAGCGCGTCGGCGCGCAGCAGACCCAGCGCCCGGCGGAGAAGAGCCGCGCCGGACTGACCGGCAAAAAGGCCGGTCTGGCCCGCACCATCTGGGGGGCCGTCGCCTCCGCCGTCTTCGCCCTGGGGCTCACCTCCGCCACCAGCAATTTTATCAGCTCCGTAGCCAACGGCTTTTTCTTAGCCGACGAGTTCACCGGCGTGCTGGCCTGTCTGATCTTCCTGGCGGGCAGCCTGGGGCTGCTGTTCAGCGGCATCACCGCCCGCAGCCAGCAGGAGCGCTTCCTCAACTACCTGGCCTACATCGGCGCCAACCGGGAGGTGGAGCTGGCCCCCATGGCCGCCGCCTTTGACGTGCCGGTGAAGAAGCTGTGCCGGGACCTGCGCAAGATGCTGTCCAAGAAGATCCTCCCTACCGGCTATCTGGATCTGGCCTCCGGCAAGCTGTTTCTGACGGAGATGGGCTATCAGGCCCCCGCCCCCGAGGAAAAGGAGGCCCCCGCCACGGAGCAGGGCGAGGCGGAGGACGAGGATGAGAAGATCCTCCGGGAGATCCGCCAGGTGAATGACGACATCCCCGACGAGGTCATGAGCGCCAAGATCGACCGGATCGAGGTCCTCACCGGCAAGATTCTCGCCTACCAGAAGGCCCACCCGGACAAGAGCAGTCAGCTGCGCAGCTTCCTCAACTACTATCTCCCCACCACTTTGAAGATTCTCCGGGCCTACGCCCAGCTGGACGCCCAGGGCATCGAGGGGGAGAACATCTCCGCGGCCAAGGCCCGCATCGAGGGCATGATGGACCAGGTGGTGTCCGGATTTGAAAAGCAGCTGGATAAGCTGTTCCAGAACGAGGCCATGGATGTGAATACCGACGTGCAGGTGCTGGAGAACATGCTCAGGAAGGACGGCCTGTCCGATGACGAGGGCATGACCATGACCCTGTGAGGGTTCCGGATCAAAATCAGGCATAAAAGGTCCCCTGCCGCGGCGCGGCAGGGGATTTTTTCAGGCCGGCAAAAACGGGCGGACGATATCCGCCCCTACGGACAAAGCAAGAAACCCAGGCAGTAACAGCAAGGCTTGGCAACAATCCCTCCAGCCGCCGCAAAGACCGCGGCGGCGTCCCTCCTTTACACAAGGGGGGGTGGCAAACCCTTTGGCCTGGTCCCCTGCCCACAGCGCCCGGCCTGGCAGAAACAGGCAGATCAAAGGCTGCTCTCTCAAGCGCCCCTGTGTAAGGGGAGCTGTCAGCGCGCAGCGCTGACTGAGGGGTTGTCACCATGGCCACCCGCCTTTGACGGCAAGTTTCCTATTCTGTCTGTAGGGGCCGCTGTCTCAGCGGCCCGTCTTTCTGTGGGAATCTTCCGCCAGCTGCCAGCCCACCAGCAGCAGGCCCCGCCGGACGCGGACGGCGGCCTCCGGGGCGGTGAAGTGGTTGCTCACCCCGATGGGGAAATCGCAGGTGACCGTCCCCTCCGCCAGGGGATACTGCACCCCGGCAAGGGTGACCCCCTCCGCCCGCTCTCCCAGGCTGAACACCGACAGCAGGCCCCACTCCACCTCCCGGGGGACGGTGAGCGCACCGTTTTCCAGGGCGGTATACACAAAGTCCCGGTCGTAGAGATATCCCCGGGCCCCGTGCCGGGCCAGATAGGCCAGGGCCTGCAGGTTGGCCAGGGTGTGGTCCAGCCGCAGCCCGCCGGTGGCCCCGTAGAGGTAAAACTCCCGGCAGCCCCGCGCCAGGCCCTCCTTGAGGGCCCGCATGGAATCGGTGTCGTCCTTCTCCACGGGCAGGCGCAGGCATGGCCCCTCCCCTTCCGGGGCGTCCATGGAGTCGAAATCCCCCACGATCAGGTCCGGCCGCAGCCCCAGCGCCCGGCAGTGGAGCAGTCCCGCATCGGCGGCCAGGATCAGATCTCCGGCCCCGGGGGCCTCCCGCAGGCCGTAAAAGGTACCCGCACAGAATACAAAACAGCCTCCCACCGTCCATTCCTCCTTCTTCCTGTCGGCTGACAGGGGCGAACAGGTCTATTTTAACCCGGCGGGGCGGATTTTGCAAGATTGGGATTGACAGCGCCCCGGCGGCGCGCTATACTGTGGGCAACAATTCCAAGGGGTGCTGGCCATGCCGGCTGAGACGGGCGTCCGCCCGAACCCTCATACCTGATCCGGGTAATACCGGCGTAGGAATGCGAGTGTGCCAACAGAAACGCAAGACGCACTGCGCTGCCGCAGTGCGTCTTTTTCCGTTTCCGGCTTCGTTGGGATTGAATTTCAAAGGAAAGCTGGAATACCAAACATGAAACACCTGCGCGTGCGCGCCCTGTGCGAGGGCGCCATCATGGTGGCCCTGGCCACCGCCCTGAGCTACGTCACCATCGGCAAGCTGCCCAACGGCGGCAGCTTCGATCTGGCCATGCTGCCCATCTTCCTTTACTGCGCCCGCTGGGGCTGCGGAGAGAGCTTCCTGGCGGCCCTGGCCTACGGTCTGCTCCAGATCGTGGTGGACAGCGCCTACGCCTGGGGCCCCTGGTCCCTGCTGCTGGACTTCGTCCTGGCCTACGGCGTGCTGGGCGTGGCCAGCCTGTTCCGCAAGCTGAAAGGGGGCATCTTCATCGGCACCGCGGTGGGCTGCGTCTGCCGCTTCCTGGTCCACTTCATCAGCGGCGTGACCATCTACCGCATCTACGCCCCCACGGAGCTGTTCAACACCACCTTCACCAACCCCTGGCTGTATTCCGCCGTGTACAACGGCAGCTATGTGGGCATCGACATGGTCCTGTGCCTGGTGGTGTTCGGCGTGCTGTACAAGCCCCTGAAAAAGTACTTCACCGGCGCGGATCTGGCTGCCACCCGCCGCTGAGCTCACGGCCCGATATAGACAAAGCGCGGTCCGCTGTAGCCGTCCCGCTCCACATGCTCCTGCCACATGGCCGCGGGGCGCACCCACACTCTGCCCTCGCCGTACAGCGCCCGGTATACCACCATCTCCTCCAGGGTCTCGCTGTGCCGGGCCACGCCCAGCAGGCGGTACTCCCCGCCCTTGAAATGGCGGTAGCGGCCGCATTTCAGCTCCTCCATGCGCTCTCCCCCTCTCTTTTTCCGTGTGCCCCCATCATAGCGGACGCAGGCGGCGCTGTCAATCGGGGGGGACAGCGCTTGAGATTGTCAAAAAAGCCTCGCAGAGTTCGCCGCCGCAGCGGCGAAGACAATAAAATCTGTTTTCCGCCGCGACATGTGCGTGGCGGAAAACACTTCTCAGGCCGCAAGTGTGCGAAACGTCCATGCCCTATGGACATTGAGTGCGCGCAGCGGACTGCAACTTACCCGTCAAAAAACGTCCTTAAGTTTTTTGACGGCCTGAAAAGCGCTGCCCGGGATGACCCCCGGGCAGCGCTTCTTTTTCTTTGGCTGCCGTCTCAGCCGCCCAGATAGGCTTTTTTCACGGTCTCGTCGTCCAGCAGCTGGGCGCCGGTGCCGCTGGCCACGATGCGGCCGGTCTCCAGCACATAG